>CAZIHC010000220.1:0-4389 GCA_964538605.1 uncultured Herbinix sp.
CTCAACCTCAACCATTTCAATCCACGCCCCTGCGCGAGGGGCGACCATTAATCAACGCCTTGCGTACTGCATCAGAGTCATTTCAATCCACGCCCCTGCGCGAGGGGCGACTATAAGGGGCGGGAAATACCATCATCAGTCATCGATTTCAATCCACGCCCCTGCGCGAGGGGCGACCGCAAGATATGTCAAAAAGGCTTTTACTAAAAGCATATCTTGTGTTTGACAGATTATCAGAACATCCGATAACGTCGATTTAATATTAAAACTGATGTTTTTTCGGTGCGAACCAACCGGACAATCTTTGTTAGCTTAAGGTTCGCACTTAAGGTTTCTAAATTATTAATTCTCCTTCCAAATCTAAGCTTGGCTTAATACCGATATGTATTACTTTTTCTGTATAATTATTTCCGAGGTTATAAAAACGCAAACTATCTTCGTCTGTATTAATAATTTTCATCAGTTCACTTTGCAATACAAGAAATTGCTTCCAGTCAATGTTGCATTCGAAAACTGAGTTTTGAACTCGCTGACCATATGCCAAACATTTTTTGGCAACTCGCTGTAATCTCTTCTTGCCTGCTAATGTTTCTGTGGAAACATCATATGTTATCAGAACTAGCATTATCATCCCTCCTTATTTCCACAAAAATGGAGGATAACAATCCAAATCACCCCGTATTGTTCGCGCCAGTAATAACGCCTGACAATACGGAACTAATCCCCACTCCACTTTTTCTTTAAGGAATGGATGTATAATTATTTCTCGTTTCCGCTTTTGCCATGATGATAAGAATTTTTTGCGTGACTGTTCACATAGATAAACCGCTCCCGAACTCTGAAATTCAAAATCGCCCGGAGTAATTTCATTTCGATTAATCAATGAGAGAACAAACCTGTCCGCAAAATGAGGGCGAAGCTCTTCCATTAAATCCAGCGCCAGAGACGCTCTTCCAGGCCTGTCTGCATGAAAGAAACCTACATAACTGTCCAAGCCAACCACCTCAAGTGCATGCCGGCAATCATTTGCCAAAAGGGTATAGGCAAATGATAACATAGCATTTACAGGGTCAGTCGGAGGCCGGCGGTTTCGGTTATTAAAAGTAAAAAATTCTTTATTCTGCAGGATTAACTCCGAAAAAACAGAAAAATACTGATTAGCCGCATTACCCTCTGCAGCCCTAAGTTTTTCTTCGTTTTCAATCTTTAATATCTGCGCCAGTTGTTCACTGATATACATGCTTTTCTTTTTCAAAAGCTCAGTATCAATCCTTAGTGAGTAATCCCGAATCCCACGTTCTATTACCCATTTCTGATTATGAAGCTTTCCAAATATAAAAGACTTTGCATAATTTAAAGAACGGTTATCATCGGCTATCCGGTACTGTTCTCGTCTTAGAATCACATTTCCGTTTGACTCTCCATGGAATGTACCAAGATATTTGCCGTATTCATTTAAAAAACTAACAGAAATCTCCCGTTTTGCGCATTCTCCTAACAATTGTGAGGTCGCACCGGAATAATTGAACAATACAATTTGTTCCAAATTAAGCAATGGAACGCGCAGTAATGTTTCTCCATCTTTTTTCACACAAACATTTTCTGTATCAAGATAAACCTGTGCATCCGCCTGCGTTACAAACAAGACATTCAAAAGCTTCTTCATTTTAGATGCATCTCCAAATATTCCAAGACAGAAGTTTCGTTTGCTGCTCCGAGTTTGGGCAAGCATAAATCTTTCAGGCTACAACTTCTACAACCCTCTCTTTTCACAGCTTTTGGTGTGTACTTTTGTTCATACAGTTTATGCATATCTTCAACTATAGCTTTCAATTTATCCCGAAGCTCAGCGGTAAACTTTACAACTTCCCTTCTGCGCGGTTCACCATAAAACAATGCGCCGGTTTCAATTCTTACACAAAGCATTTCCTCAAGGCACACCGCCTGAGCACATAACTGCAACCTGTCACAGTCTTCCAGCTTTGCTTTACCTCGTTTATATTCAACAGGATAGGGGCGCCATAAACCATTATACCCGTTTAAAGGTATTCCATCATTAGAACTATAAAACTCCACCACATCGCATTCTCCTGATATACCAAGCTCTGAAGAATACACTTTCAATCCGCGGAAAATGATTAAATCGCCACGTTTTTCCACTGCCTGGCTGCTGTGAGCCTTTTGGTGGAGGATTCTCCCCCCGGCAGTAAGATAACTCTCATCCCATTGTTCTTCAATATGAATGAGAGCCCACTGCCGGGGGCAGAAAGCATAATGTTGAATTCCTGATAGTTGTAAATAATTATCTTCAGTATACATCGTCAATCAAGAATCTCCGGTTCCAAACCTTCAAGCGTTTCAACCGTCACAGTACCGTCTTTGCCCACCTTCACACTGCTGTGTACCTTTGCTGAAGAATACCTTCCATATTTTGAATCATGGGTAAACCACACAAGCTTTAGAACCTGCATGGACCCACTGGGGCGGGCAGAGGATTCATCCCCTTCAAAAATTGTGCGGAGTGCTTCCTTAAGAATAGCTGCATCACTATCTGAAAAGCCTGTTTTTTCTGCCAGCTGCGGGCTGATGCTGCCGTATGTAACATAAACCGCTTTGCTGACACGATGTTTCATTCCCATTGTATCAGACGATTTCTTGCCGTCATCCGTTGATTCACTGTTGACAGATTTGGTAATTTGAATTGATTCGATAATTACTGGTTCGACGCTGAAAGCAGACTGAATTGTAACAGGGCCGCGTACTCCAATCGAAACCTCCGGATTTTCTTTATTTCTTTTGAACGCGAATACTTGCCCGAAGGAGCGGACATCAAGCCATTTTTCACACGCTTTCGCAGCGACAATATCTTTTGACTTCTGGTCTTCCTTGCTTAATTTAGCTAAGAAATCGTAAAAACGTTCCGACAATGATTTCATCCCATCAACATTATTCTCATCTGATTGAACAAATATCTCATGCCCCATTGCCTGAAACCGGTTGCGAATCTTTCTCTTTAAGCAAACATCCGAAACTTCCCCCAAACCGTCGCTGGTTGTGCGCGGCCGGTTTCCTCCGAGCGGGTCGCCGTTAGGATTTGCGTTTTTTACTTCAAACACCAGTGCAAAATCAATTTTATTCTGTAACATTTTCATTCACTTCTCCTTCCAAATTTTCATTTTTATTTGTTTTTAAAAATGCCCTGTTTTGTGCCGAAAAACCGAGAAGATACAGTGGAGAAAGGGGTGAATTATCTTCATATTCCCCGTCTTTGAATAAAACCATTATGCTGTCAATCAAATTCTGATAATACTTTGCCCCGTTTAACTGATTGATATATGGTATCAGTTGGGTATAGATTTGAAGCCATGTTGCATAAGGCTTAACCTGAAACGCGCTCATCAATCTGATTGCATTAGTCGTACGCGTATCCTGCTTGTCCGATTTGTAGAGTGCAGTGCGCTCAAGCCTGTCAGCAACTGAAAGAAGCCTTCCATACAGATAATCCCTGTTTCTTCTGTTTTCGTTCAGTTCCAATTCTATATCCTCCCCTTTATGTTGTTTAAAGAATTTCCTTGCCAATGCGCACGTAATATTTATTGCTCGCCTCCATTCATTTTCGTTGAATTTGCCGTTTGAGTCCGTAAAGCCCATGGGATGTGAAGCCCGGTTCGCTGCCATCTCAAGTATGTTTTTAGGGAATGCGAAACCACCGAACATACATTCCAAAAGCTGTTTACGTGTTTTCTTTTTGAGGATGTCATATGATTTATCGCCATGGGATTTTCCGTAAACAGCAAATATAATGTCGTCGTAGGACGGAGCGCCAATATAAGAAATTGGAATATTCCTCTCCCTGCCGTTGTCATCCTTTTCCCTTTTCCATCCTGTCATAAAATACGAAGTATCAAGATGCCATTTATAAATCTGTTCCAAATAGTCATCTTCCAGCAATTCCTGATAAAACACCAGGCCCATTCTGCCTTCTGTTGCTGCATCAAAAACAGCAATACAAATCTTTCTGGAATGCTGTTTAATGGTGTTCGCATTCCCATAACCTTGAAGAAGATTTTTTAGATTTTTGGCATACTCCGCATAAACCAGCGAGCTAATTTCTGATAAAATTTCGGTATCGGTTTTTATTTTTTCTAAGCCTTTAAATAAGTCTATTGTTGCATCCTGGGCTTTTGCCTTCACTTCAGTATTACTGTCTACTCCCCAGGTAACAACCACCTGCGAATCAATCGTATATCCATAATTTGCAATAAGCCAACGCAACATTTGATGCATTTTTTGCGACTGGATGTAATCGACAATTACGGCATCTTCCTGCTCTGCAAAGCGCCCACGAAACGTGAACCCGCTAAAGTCATTGCATGAGAGCAATTTAGC
>CAZIHC010000221.1:0-4289 GCA_964538605.1 uncultured Herbinix sp.
CTCCTTCCAGGGACGAATATATAAAGATTGTAAAAGAATTGGCATTAAGAGAAGGAATAAGCCACCTTTCTGAGGAAGAACTTTTAGCCCAGGCTAACAGATGGGAACTTTACAACGGTGGTTTATCCGGAAGGACTGCCCAGCAGTTTATCAATTACCTGGCAGGTAAGGAAATATCATAGTATTCAGTTACGTTAAAAATCGGCAAATGTTTAAGCATTATAATTGTAAAGATATATAATAACTGAAAGGAGAATACTCCTTGAATATCTTAATCAGAAACGGATATGTGACTGATCCTAAGTCCGGTTTGGAAGGACATTATGATATTCTGATAAAAGGCGGACTGATATGGAAAGTGGCAAAAAACCTTGCTTCGGAGAATGTTAATAATATTACCGCAGACAGGGTTATTGATGCATCCGGCAAATATGTTATGCCGGGGTTTATAGATTTGCATGTACATCTTAGGGAACCGGGATATGAATATAAAGAAGATATATTAAGCGGTTCCAGGGCTGCCGCAGCCGGTGGGTTTACTACGATATGTGCCATGCCAAATACCAATCCGCCTATGGACCGTGAAAACATAATAAAGGCGGTTCTTGATAAGGCAAAGGATGCTCCGGTAAATGTCCTTCCCGTCGGTGCCATAACCTTAGGACAGGAAGGTAAGGAGCTTGCCGATATACCTGCACTGGTTAAAGCCGGTGCCGTAGCCATAAGCGAGGACGGCAAGTCGGTTATGAATTCGGCTCTTTATGCCGGTGCTTTAGAACAGGCAGCAAGTCTAGGTATTCCCGTGTTGGCCCATTGTGAGGACAAGGCGTTGGCGAAAGACGGGGTTATCAATGCAGGAGAGAAAGCGAAGAAGCTGGGGCTTCCGGGGTTATCAAACAGTGTAGAGGATATTATCGTAGCCAGAGATATAATCCTTGCAAAAGAAACCGGAGCAAAGCTTCATCTTTGTCATTGCTCAACCGAAGGAAGCACATATATGCTTAAAATAGCCAAAGAAACAGGTATAAATGTAACCGGTGAAACCTGCCCTCATTATTTTGCTTTGTCAGACAGTGACATACCCGGAGATGATTCCAACTATAAGATGAATCCGCCTCTGCGCTCCCGTAGAGATGTGGAAGCAATAAAAAATGCCCTTAAAAATGATATATTGGATGTCATTGCCACGGACCATGCTCCCCATTCTAAAGAGGAAAAAAGCAGGCCTATGAATAATTCTCCCTTCGGGATTGTCGGCCTTGAGACCGCTTTTTCGGTTACATGGACTGAACTTGTAACGACGGGAATTATAACCTTAAGACAACTGGTAGAAAAAATGAGCGTAAATCCTGCAAAAATCCTGGGTATTGAAAAAGGCTGCATAGGAGAAGGTTTTGTAGCAGATGTTGTGATTGTCGATCCCGATGCCGAATATGTAATCGATAAAGGCAAATTTTTGTCCAAGGGAAAGAACACTCCTTTCCACGGGAAAAAGGTAAAAGGAAGAGTTTTATATACTATCGTATCCGGAGATATAAAATATGAATTAAGTTGAAACGCCGGTTTATAAATGAATAAAAATATCAGGGAGCAAACGTTATAGGATAAGCTTTTCTTTGAAGTTTAATAATATGCTTATTTACAATTAATTATATAAAAGTTTTAAATTATGTTTATATAAATAAATTTAAACATTTTAGCAGGGAATACATAAATAAGAACGGATTTGAAAAGATTTGGGTTTGATAATTTGTCTTAAACGTCACTGATATGGAGGGATAACATGATAAATAAACTTATAAACCGCATAGGGGAATTGGAAGCACCTATAGTGGTAGGACTGGACCCCATGTTGTCTTATGTTCCTAAGCATTTAATTGAGCAGGGATGCAAGGATAAAGGAGAGAACCTTGAAGGGGTTACAGAAGCTATATGGTTATATAATAAAGGAATTATCGATGCTATATATGATCTGGTTCCTGCAGTTAAGCCCCAGATAGCCATGTATGAGCAGTTTGGCCTTGAAGGAATGAAAGTTTATGTAAGAACTCTGGAATATGCCAGACAAAAGGGCTTGATTGTAATAGGGGATGTAAAGAGAGGGGATATCGGGTCCACATCCGAAGCTTATGCCACCGGCCATCTCGGAAAAATAAACATCGGTGGTAAAGAATACCGAGGATTTGACGAAGATTTTATAACCGTAAACCCTTATCTGGGTTCCGACGGTATTTTGCCATTTATTGAAGTATGCAAGAAGGAGAAAAAAGGCTTGTTCATTCTTGTAAAAACATCAAACCCGTCCAGCGGAGAATTTCAGGATCAGCTTGTGGACGGACGGCCTTTATATGAGCTGGTAGGAAAGAAAGTGGCGGAGTGGGGAGAACTGTTCATGGGTGAAGCCTACAGTTATATCGGAGCCGTTGTAGGGGCTACATATCCGGCAGTAGGAAAAGAATTAAGAAAGCTTATGCCAAAAACCTTTATACTTGTACCTGGCTATGGGGCTCAGGGCGGCAAAGCCGAAGATTTAAAATATTATTTTGACGATAACGGGTCGGGAGCCATAGTCAATTCTTCAAGAGGCATTATAGCGGCATACAGGCTGCCCCAGTACGCATCATACGGTGAGAAAAATTATGCAGATGCGGCCAGACAGGCTGTTGTAGATATGAAGGATGATCTAAAAAAAGCCTGGGTTAAAAAGAGTGTATAATTACTATCATGTATAAAAACATAAAAATAAAAGCAAAGTATAAGCAGATAAAAAATCAGATTTTGATTAAATGATAAACTAAAAAACGAACAAAGGTTGTTTATATTGCCTTTGTTCGTTTTTTATGCTTAAATACGACTTAAATACTTTGCAGCAGAAAAATACTTTGCTGTTTTAGGTATTTTAAATTTTTCATTTAATTATATGATTTGCCTGTCTTAGCAATATCTTGTTGTTTACTTATTAAATTGCAACAGTTTCTTACATAATTTTTTCAGGTTCGGGATATTCTTTGCCGAATGTTTCAACGGTAACTTTTTTCATTATTTGAGGTTCAAGAGGTTTATCGTTGTAGTCTGTTCTGGTTTCAGCTATTTTATTGACCACATCCATACCTTCAATTACTTTTCCGAATGCAGCATAAGAACCGTCCAGATGGGGGGCATCTTTATGCATTATAAAGAACTGGGAACCGGCTGAGTCCGGTCTTTGGGATCTGGCCATGGAAATAACTCCTGCTTTGTGTTTCAGATTGTTTTCGAAATTATTGTAGGTAAATTCTCCTTTAATTGAATAACCGGGACCGCCTGTCCCGTTTCCAAGGGGATCTCCGCCCTGAATCATAAACCCGCGGATTACTCTGTGAAATGTAAGTCCGTTATAAAAACCTTTGTTAACCAGAGAAATAAAGTTATTGACCGTGTTTGGTGCAATATCGGGATAAAGCTCGATTTTTATGACATCTCCGTTTTGCATCTCGATTGTCACAATTGGATTCATGCGCCTTATATATCCTTTCTTATAATATGGTTTGTCCGTCGGTGGTAAATATAACACAGGCAAAAGTTTTTTGTCAAGGTACATTCCGAATTAAGGGATTTTATGTTGTTAAAAGGTCATGGTTTTATTTGTAATTAATTAACTTGCATTTTTGTGTATACTATTCTATTATTAGTATATTATTACAAAAATCGGCATATGAGGGAGAATATATGGAAAATATTATTAAAGTCGAACATCTGGTAAAGCACTTTAAAAATGTAAAAGCGGTCGATGATATCAGCTTTACTGTAAGAAAAGGGGAATTGTTCGGTTTTCTGGGGATTAACGGAGCCGGTAAATCAACGACCATAAATATGCTCTGCACCTTGTTTGCTCCGGATGAAGGAAAGGTAACAATATGCGGTTATGAGTTGGGAAAGGATAATAATGCAATTCGTTCCAGGCTTGGTGTGGTTTTTCAGCACAATACACTGGATGACAGGCTTACGGTAAAACAGAATTTAGTATACAGGGCATATTTATATGAGAAGGATAACAAAGTTATAAAGAAAAATTTAGACATGGTATGCGATACCTTAGATATAGGGCCGCTGCTTGACAGGCAGTACAGGCATTTATCCGGGGGGCAGAAAAGGCGTTGTGAAATAGCCAGGGCTATTATGAATCAGCCGGAAATTTTATTTTTGGATGAGCCGACCACAGGCCTTGATCCTCAGACCAGAAGGATGGTTTGGAACCTTAGCGTAAAATTTTTGTAGGACAAATAGGAATAAAAATAAGAGAACACCAA
>CAZIHC010000222.1:0-4278 GCA_964538605.1 uncultured Herbinix sp.
TGAACTCACTACCGGTGCCTTTGACTTAACATCCTCTTTTATTACCTGGACTACAAGTTCGTCCCCGATCTTAACCTGGACCTCCTTTAATTTTTCTCCATCGTCTGGTTTCGGCTGGTTAGCCATAATCGGATACCGGTTTTCCGCCATGGGATAATAGCACATCCTGCCGTCGGCAATCTCCACAAAAGCAGCATTTATATTCTTAACAATATTCTTTACTTTACCAAGGTATATATTGCCCAAAATTTCGTTTTCCTTAGACGGGCTTAATGACACCTGGACCATATTCATCCCCTCAAAAAATGCGGAGATTACTGTATCCATATGCCTGGTAATTATAAGCTTATGATTCATTAGGAATCCCCCTGTAGGTAATTGACCTATAAATCGGTCAATTAAAATAATGTAAAAATGAAAATCATCCTTTATCTGTCCAGACAATCCAGCGGTATCAATCTTCCGTTTTCTTCATCCCCGGTATACAATTCCAGCCTGTGTACCTGCCATGCATAGGGATTATATTCAATATCATTTTCCTGACAGAAAGCTTCAATAACCAGTTCAGGCTTTAAATTGGAGGTACTTCCGGTATCCAGTTGCATATATACTTTAATGCCGTTTTCATAAACATCTGCCACGCTTTTAGCCTCAAGCGAAAAACTTCTTTCATCATTTACCGGTCTTTTTACCTGCATTAAACGATCTTTAAGCTTTTCTGCAAATTCTTCAGCAGAAAATGATACCACGGAAATCATAGGTTTTATATCCACATTCTTTTGGCTGGTTTTTGTCTTTTTATTTATAAATATCTCCCGTTTGGCATAAAAATTTTCAAATGCTTCCCTAAATTCATCCTGGGTCTGAAAACCGTCTTTCAGCCGGTAGCCGTCTTTTAACGAAACAAGATAATCCGCCTTAGATACCAAAGACATGGCGTTTACATGTTTTTCATTTTGTCCCGGTTCTCTGAGCAAATGAAATCCGACTACATTAAAACCTTCAGTCAAAACATTATTTAATTTCTCAACCATATCTTTCGGAGCCTGACTTGATAATAGACTTATATCCACATATTCCCCGTCACTGGTTAAACCGAGACCGAGCGGTGCCGCAAAAGACATTATCTGGTGGGGATTAAAGCCCTTTGTGTATTCGTTGTCATATCCGGCCCTTCTAAATGCTTTTTGGAAATATCTCATCACATCCAAATGTCCTATAAATTTCATGGCACCGTATTTTTGAAACTTAATTCTGGCCTTCATAATTACCTCCTGCTGCCGTATTTTTATTTTCATTCTTCTTTTCAAAGCAAACCCCGCCGCCAAATGCCTTAGCTCCGCAGTTGTAGCATAATTGCCTGCAATTAGGTGTTACGGTGCCTTGTTTAGCCCTTTTATATTCTCTGAGTAAAAATGCCTTGCTTACACCGGCATCTATAAAATCCCAGGGGAAAATTTCATCCTCAGTACGTTCTCTGCTGGTATAAAATGATATCGAAACTCCGTTACCGTCAAAGGCTTTTACCCATTTGTCATAATCAAAAAATTCACTCCAGGAATCATAGATACATCCGGCTTTGTAAGCATCATAGATAACCTTGCAAAGCCTGCGGTCTCCCCTGGCAAATACTCCTTCCAATTCGCTAAGTTCGGCTTCATGCCAGTTGTATACTATACTTTTTCTGTTCAGCTGTTCGTTTATCTTGCTTCTTAAAAGCTGCTGCTTCTTAATATACTCTTGAGGTGTATCCATCCTGGCCCACTGGAAAGGAGTAAAAGGCTTGGGCACAAAGAAAGAAGTGCTTACGACAACATTTACCTTTCCCTGTCTTTGGTCCTTGGGAATTTTATAATATTCTCTAGCTATCTTGTCAGCCAAAACCGCAATTCCCTCAATATCTTCTTCAGTTTCTGCGGGAAGCCCCATCATAAAGTACAGCTTGACCCTGTTCCAGCCGCTTAAGAATGCCTCAGATGCACCGGATAATATGTCTTCCTCGGTAAGACCTTTATTGATTACATCCCTAAGCCTTTGGGTTCCGGCTTCGGGCGCAAAGGTAATGCTGCTTTTTCTTACATCCTGTACCTTGCCCATTACATCAAGGGAAAATGCATCAATTCTAAGAGAAGGCAAAGAAATATTTACACCCTTGGAGCCGAATTCGTCTATCAAAAAGTAAACCAGGTCCTTAAGCTTTGAATAATCACTGGAACTTAAGGAACTTAAAGATATCTCCTCATGCCCGGTAGACTCAAGCATTTCATAAGCACATTTTTTTAAGTAATCCAGGTCTCTTTCCCTGTTGGGACGGTAAATCATCCCTGCCTGGCAAAATCTGCATCCTCTTATGCATCCTCTTTGAATCTCCAGCACCACCCGATCCTGGGTAATTTTAATGAGCGGCACCAGTGGCCTGGTAGGATGATAGGAGTCATTTATATCCATTGCCACCTGTCTTATAATACGGTCGGGTGCAGGTGCAAAGTTTTTCTTAAAGCTTTTTATAGTGAAGTCATCATTATACTCTACATCATAAAGCGAAGGAACATATATGCCCTCAATTTGAGAAACCGCTTCAAGGAATTCTCTTCTTGATTTGCCCTGTTGTTTAAATCCCTTGTATAAATCCAGTATATCGTTATAAACGGTTTCTCCTTCCCCGATATAGAAAAAGTCAAAGAAATCGGCTATCGGTTCCGGATTGTAAGTGCAGGGTCCCCCGCCGATTACTATGGGTTCATCTTCCGTCCTGTCCTTTGCAAATATTGGTATCTGTGACAGTTCCAATACCTGAAGTATATTGGTATAACACATTTCATACTGGATAGTAATACCCAAGAAATCAAAATTCTTAACCGGGTCCTGGCTTTCCAAAGCAAACAACGGTATATTCTTTTCCCTCATGATCTTGTCTAAATCCACCCAGGGTGAATATACTCTCTCACAGTATGTATCTTCCCTGCTGTTTAATATATCATAAAGAATCTGAAGGCCCAGGTGGGACATGCCTATTTCATATACATCCGGAAAACACAGGCAAAATCTTATATCCACTTCCTTGGGGTCTTTAACTCTCATATTTATCTCCCCGCCGATATAACGCGCAGGCTTGTCTACGGAAAGGAGTATTTCATCTGTCAGTGCCAATTTTCTCATTGTTATATCCTTTCTAACTGTTAAATTTAAACTGTAAAAACGCTAAGGCTTGTCCGCCTTTGACAAAATATTAAATGCGGACAAGAGACTATACAAAAATAATAATCAATATATTAAAGGTTTTATGGCCAAAAGCCTTATGATGTTACTTACTAATAAGCCACAAAAAATCATTATATCATAATTTAAGAAAAATTTCACGATAAACAGACTTATATCTGCTTATCGTGAATATTATACCTGATTGGTTTTAAAATTACAATGAAGCAAAATCCGGTTACTTAAGCCAGGATACTATCTTTTCTTCAATTTCTGCCAATTGATTATACCCTGTCACATAATGCTTTATAGTTTCGTGCGAGAATTTCCCCCAATTCAGCTTAACTTTATCAATTATAAAAATAGCAAGAAAAATAACTACAGCACAAATCGTACGTATAATCAACGACTTATAAGATGCAATTTCTTCCTGTAAAGTTTCTTCTTCATTACCTTCCTGAAAAAGTTTTGCCACCTTGTCTTTTCTCTTTTTTCCAAAGAAAGAATTATGTATTTCATCACTAATATAATTATCAGTACTTACGGTAGTATCCATAGCATAAAGTTGCCTAAGGCAGGCTTCCCTGGCAAGGCGGATGTATTCCGCTCTGGACATTACCGGCTTATCCTCCTGAACCGGTAATAAATCTTCCTGCTTATTGGTACGCTCATAATTTTCTATCCAATCTTCTTTTTCACTATACATCCTGCTTTCGTGATTATCGTCGGGTAAATCGTTCTTATATGCCGTATCTTCATATTTAAAACTCTTTTTGTATGTTTCATTTTTATATGCTGATGAATTCGTATTTTTATTGCGTCCCGAAAAAGCGGATTTATCTATCATTTCAATCGGCACATACAGTTTTTCATTAATATTATCAGATAAACTCTTTTCAATCTGCCGATACATTTTATCCTCATAACTGGCTTCCACAACCATACCCCCTTAGCATAATTAAGGTCATGCCTGTTCTTTATTCATTATATTTCATGTATGCTTAACATATTCCTACTATACGGATTATAAGGTAGTATAAAATATTTTGTGTAAACCCGGTTCTCTAGTTAATACTAGAA
>CAZIHC010000223.1:0-1430 GCA_964538605.1 uncultured Herbinix sp.
TTCTGTAAGATTTTGTAAGGCAATTAAACTTGCAATTTAAAGCAAAAAACTCATCTTGATTTTTGGCTTGACTTTGCATATCATAATGCTATAATAATTAAATTAATAGTAATAGTTTATATAGTGAACACGTTGAAGAGAAGAGTACTATACGGAAGATTCCAGAGAGAGATACATTTGGTGGAAGTATCTTATTCGGAAGTATAGGAAAACCGCCTCGGAGTGGCCCTAATAAGGTCCGGTGATTCCGTTATAATCAAACGAAGGTGGGCGCATTGCGCCAAGAAGGGTGGAACCGCGGCATATTATTGCTCGTCCCTTCCGGTTTAAAAACTAAATCGGAAGTGACGGGCTTTTTTAATTGAAATCATAATTAAATACTTGGTTGCTATTTTAATAAATCACCCGGATTTCGCTTGATAAACCTGTTATATTGTTGCAGCACTTTTGGAATAATGAGTCACAAACATAATATTGACGGCATTTGCCTGCAATAAAAATGTAACTTAAAGATTTTATTAAAATGATACATGGCTCAATTTATGACATTAAAAAATTAATGTCGGGAAAAATGATTACATTTAATGAAAAGATTGTAAATGATATTTACATCTAAAAGAAAGGAGTTTCTATAATGAAAATAACTTTAAAAGACGGATCAGTAAAAGAGTATCAAAGCGGAATGTCCGTATATGAAATAGCCAAGGACATCAGCGAAGGCCTGGCAAGAGTTGCATGCGCAGCCGAAATTGACGGTAAGGTAGTGGATCTTCGCACCGTGGTAGATAAAGATTGCACCTTAAATATTTTAACTTTTAACGATGATGCAGGTAAGGCTGCTTATCGCCATACCGCTTCACATGTACTTGCTCAGGCGGTTAAAAGGCTATATCCTGAGGCTAAACTTGCTATAGGGCCTGCCATTGAAAACGGCTTCTATTATGATTTTGACATAGCTCCCTTTGACCGGGAAGCTCTTGATAAATTGGAAGCAGAAATGAAAAAGATTATAAAAGAAGGTCATGAGATTAAACGTTTCAGTTTACCAAGAAATGAAGCTATAGCATTTATGAAGGAAAAGGGTGAAATTTATAAGGTTGAACTGATTGAGGAACTTCCTGAAGACGCGGAGATTACTTTTTATCAACAGGGAGAATTTGTGGATTTGTGCGCAGGTCCTCATCTGATGAATACCAAGGAATTAAAGGCTATTAAGCTGATTTCTTCTTCAGGTGCATACTGGAGAGGCTCGGAAAAAAATAAAATGCTTACAAGAGTATATGGTACCGCATTTAATAAAAATGCCGATCTGGATGCATATTTGGCTCATTTGGAAGATATCAAGAAACGGGACCACAATAAGCTGGGAAGAGAGTTGGAGATATTTACTACAGTGGATGTAATCGGTCAGGGACTGCCTCTTCTTATGC
>CAZIHC010000223.1:1440-4269 GCA_964538605.1 uncultured Herbinix sp.
GGGTGCCAAGATAATTCAGACCCTGCAGCGCTGGATCGAGGACGAAGAGGAACGCAGAGGTTATATGAGAACCAAAACTCCTCTTATGGCTAAGAAGGATTTGTATATCATATCCGACCACTGGAATCATTATAAAGAGGGAATGTTTGTAATCGGGGATGAAAATAAGGATGATTCCGAAATATTCGCCCTTCGTCCTATGACCTGTCCTTTCCAATACTATGTTTATAAGCAGTCACCGAAAAGTTACAGAGACCTGCCTTGCAGATATGCAGAAACTTCAACCCTGTTCAGAAACGAAGATTCCGGAGAAATGCACGGTCTTACCAGAGTAAGGCAGTTTACCATTTCCGAAGGCCATTTGATTGTTACTCCCGAGCAGGTTGAAGAAGAATTTGCCGGATGTCTGGAACTTGCCATGTACTGCTTAAAGACCTTGGGCCTTGACAAGGATGTTACATATCGCTTGTCCAAGTGGGACCCCAACAATAAGGAAAAGTACCTGGGCGATGAAAAAGACTGGGAAAGAATGCAAAACAAGATGCGTGAAATGCTTATCAAAAACGGGGTAGAATTTGTCGAAGCCGAGGGTGAGGCAGCATTTTACGGACCGAAACTGGATATTCAGGCTAAGAACGTATACGGCAAGGAAGACACCATGATTACCATTCAGCTGGACTTCATACTTGCTGAACGTTTCGACATGACTTATGTGGATGCCAACGGTGAGAAGAAACGTCCTTATATCATCCACAGAACAAGTATCGGCTGCTATGAAAGGACACTGGCATGGCTTATCGAAAAATATGCCGGCATGCTGCCTACCTGGCTGTGTCCCGAACAGGTTCGTATCTTACCTATTTCCGAAAAGTATCATGAATATGCGCGTAAAGTTAAGGAAGAACTGCAGAATAATAACGTTCTTGTAACCGTGGATGAAAGAGCAGAAAAGATCGGTTATAAGATCAGGGAAGCAAGACTGGACCGTATTCCTTATATGCTTATAGTCGGTCAGAAAGAAGAGGAAGAAGGTATGGTTTCCGTAAGAAGCCGTTACCTGGGCGATGAGGGCCCGAAACCTCTTACTCAGTTTATTGAAGAAATTTGCAGGGAAATCAGGACAAAAGAAATTCGAAAGATTGAAGTAACAGAATAATGGTACCTGACACCGTAAATAAACTGTAAACAAAATGTGAATAATTTGTAAACAGCCGGATAAGTTGTAGAATAACACAACTTATCCGGTTTGCTAATTTTGTAGTAAAATATTTACAAAAAGATAAAAATGTATTATAATACCAATTAATGGTTGTACTATTTGGCTTAATGTTAACAAAGTATTTATTTTAAGAGGCGGAGTATGGATTCTAACGTAATAATAGAGGCTTATCACGGAACCGATCTTAGCAATGCAGAAAGTATTTTAAAATCCGGATTTAAATGCAGACCTAATAAGCATCATTGGCTGGGAAACGGAATATACTTTTATATGGATTTTTCGCTGGCAAGATGGTGGACTACTAATCCTACTAATAAATTTGGTGTCCGGGTCAGGACACCTGCTATTATAAGATGTAAATTAAATGTAAATAATGAATATATACTTGATTTAAGAAGATTAAAAGATTATACTAAATTTGTAGAAATATACCGAAATGAGTTTTTACCGTTTCTGTTTAAAGGTGATTTAATATCGGTCACCGAAGATATGATTGATACCAAGAAGCTAAGATGTACATATTGTGACTACTTAAATATTAAATATAAATATAAACTAATTATCGGTACATTTTACCTGCCTAATCAGCCATATATGCCGACTGAATATGGTAAATTTTTTCATACCTTTAACATATCATATATTGAAAACCAAATTTGCGTATTTGATACAAATGTTATATCAAGTATGGAATTGGTTACTGAAGATCGGAGTTGATTTATATGTTAAGAAAAGGCAAAATAACCAGTGAAAAAGCATTTAAAGAAGCTTGCAAGAAAAACGGTCTGATTTATAAGAAACACAGCAAAGGAACAAAAACCGAATATGTAAAACTTATGGACGAGGAAGGAAATATTATCCGCCTGAACGATGACCTTACTATCACAAAATGCAGCATTGACAATGATGATGAAATGGCTGCAAGTGAGTTGGTTATTCAAAGAACAGAAGTAAAAAAAGGATTAAAATCACCTTATAAGATTCAAAAAGGCCTTCAAAAGGCATAAGGCAAAATCATGATTTATTGAAGCTAATACTGGGTATGCCGGTATAATCTAAGTTATATCGGTATACCCTTTTTTAATGTAGGCCAAGTTTCTGCCGAATTTTATACAAATTTCCATTATTCTTAAATTGGAATCGGTGAGTTTATATGCTATGCTTGTAAAGCTTTAATTGGGCAGGACTGGAGGTTTAAACTGCATGATAAAAAAGCTGATGGGCGTATTTATAGCCATAAATGGTGTCGGATGCGGAATTTCTCTTTTTTTGCAAAGCGGTTTGGGAAGCGATCCTATAGGAGTATTATGTGACGGTATATCACGTTCTTTGAATATATCAATCGGACAAGCTTCACTGATATATAATTTAATCGTAATTTTAATTGCAGCTATCGTGGCTAAGGGGAATTTAGGTTTAGGAACCGTTATATATGCTTTATTATCCGGTTATTTTATAGATTTTTATAACTGGATTTTCGCACCGCTTAAGATTGGTGAATTAAATTTTTTGGGAAGATTGGCTGTTTATGTAATAGGTGAAATATTACTTGCAGCAGCCTTGGCTATGCTTATTTATTTTAAGCTGGGTATGAACGCCCTGGATGCAGT
>CAZIHC010000224.1:0-4263 GCA_964538605.1 uncultured Herbinix sp.
ATGTTCTGGAAGGAGCGAAAAATCCTGTTCATGTATTGCTTTTTTTATTACCTCGGGATTAAGGGTACAATGTGTATAATACATATTGTGAATTTCCGTACCCTTGTAAGCCTGCTTGATTGCGGCTTTTAAATTATGATAATCATTGACACACAAAAATACATTAAAGACAGACATATCGTCTACCAATTCGCGAATCAGTTCCCAGGTTTTTTCTCTTTCCGCCAAAAGGATTTCTTCGGCAGTTTCAGCTCCGTCCCTGCCCCAGCCTTTATCTTTCAAAAATTGCAATGCTTCTTTTTCGCTTTTGCAATTCATCAGCTGATCAATATCGGCTTTATTTAGCAAGGACAATTCCCTGGAACGAATCCGTGCTACAGCATATAAATAAAGATTATCTGTCATTTCATTTTTGCTTTTATTTTTTAATTTTAAGCCGGTCAAACTATCACCTTCTTTCCGGTCCCTTTATCCGAATAAAAACGTATTTACTTTATCCTGTAGCTCTTCTTTAGCATGTCCAATTAATGCTTCAAAAGAACAGTTTTCTTCTATATCCCCATATACAAGGATAAAACCGCTGTCAATAGGGGCACTTTCCTTTGAAATAGAAAGAGAAGCATTTTCGATATCCTTTACAGCTTCATTCAGGCTTTTTTCAAAATTTTCAGGCAGTCTTTTCAAATCTTTGCCTGAAAATTTAATTATTCCGGCCTGATTATGGGCATGCTTTTTTACTAATTTTATAATCATATCAAAATAATCTTTATCCGGAAGACCGGTTAGTTTAAGTTTGGCTTTTTCTATGACATCGTTTATCGCCTGTTGCTTCGCATTCAAAATCGTCTGCCTTTTTATGAGTGCAGCCCCTGAATTGGCTCTGCCAAGAATGGCTTTGATTTCGTATGCTGGTTTTTCGGCAATTTCGGAGCATTTTTTTTCAGCTTCTTCTTTGGCTGAAGCAATTATTTTTTTCGCTTCTTCTTTCGCTTCTGAAATAATTTGATCAGCTTTTAACTTAGCTTCCCCCTCAATTGCCTTGATTATTTTTTCCAATCCGGTCATTATTTAACTCTCCCAACTTTAAATATTTAATCCGCTTACACCGTTTACTGCCAATATGGATATAAGCAGAGCCAAAATCGCATAGGTCTCAACCATTGCAGGGAAAATCATAGCTTTACCGAATTGATCAGGTCTTTTAGCGACAACATTAATACTTGCAACTGCAGCTTTAGCCTGTTTTATAGCTGAGGAATATCCTACTATAATAATAGGAAGGCATGCAGCAAAATAAAGCAAACCTTTTACAAAGGAAATATCACTGCTTCCGCCAAGTACACCTATCTGTGACAAGGTAATGAAAGCAATAAGTAAACCGTAAATTCCCTGTGTACCGGGAAGTAACTGTAATATAAGAACCTTACCGAATTGTGCAGGATCTTCAGTAATTACGCCTGCTCCTGCTACACCTCCCATACTTACAGCCTTAGCTGATGCTATACCGGGTACTAATGCTGCGAGTACGGCTCCCAATAAAGCAAATGCGATACCATATTCATTCAATAAATTCATATTTTGCACTCTCCTTTAACAGTTTAATTTTAGTCCTTTATCTTATAATATTTTGTATGCATTCCAAAGGGCTTGAATAATGTACCTCCGCCCTCATAAAACTTACCGAAAAATTCCACATACTGGAGACGATTAGTATGAACATATGCTCCCAGAGCGTTTATTCCGATGTTTAAAGCATGTCCTATTATTACAATGACAGTGAATATAACCGGACCGAAAAATCCGCCTGCCGCCATGGCAGCCATCTTATTTATAACCGATCCGATAACACCAGTGGCCAATCCTAAGGCCAATAGTCTTGAATAGGACAAAACATCGCTCAGATAACCTGAAATTCCATAAAGAGCATATAATCCTTTTAAGATACGTTTAAACGGATTTTTTGACTCTCTGCCGTTGGTAAGAATAATACCTGCTGCAGAAATTATTGCCAGAATACCTGCTGCTTTTACCGCATAAGCAGGGAGTTCAATATTAATGCCTAAAATATTTTTAATCATTTCCATAGACAATAACAAAAGGACACAGCTTATCAGAAGAGTTATCCAAAAAACAGCATCATAAACTAAACTTTTGTAGTCCTTATGTTTAATTGCCTGGTAACCTTTCATAGCAAGTCCTATCAGCAAATGAAAAATGCCGACAGCCATGCAGAACGTAAGCATTAACATAGGTTTTTCTACAGGGAAAAACCACAAAGGCGGTATTACAGGAACCTTTTCAACACCAAAAAATGTAGTTCCGACAACATCGAAAATATCCCCAAAATAGCTGCCGAACATTATACCCCAGAATACCGTAGAAATACCGCAATACAGGTACATCTTCAAGGTATTTTTCATGGAGCGTTCCATTGTGTTTCTGAATTTATAAAGAGCAAAAGCACATCCTGCCGCCATTAAAAAGCCGTATCCTGCATCGGAAAGCATCAGACCGAACAACATATAATAGAATAAAGACATCACCATAGTAGGGTCTATCTCACCTTTGCCGGGAGGACTAAACGAATTGACAATCCCTTCCAAAGGTTCGCAAAAACCGTTATTTTTATAAAGAACCGGCACCTGATCCTTCTTTTTTGGTTCGGTTACTTCCACCGCCAGATCAAATTTTGAAGTTAATTCTTCTTCGATATGCTTTGCATCTTTCTCCGGTATAAAACCGGTAATTATAAATACATTTTTGGATTGAAGAAGATTACCTATAACATCATATTTTTCTATCCTTATGGTTTCATAATCCAAGAGGAAGTACATATCCTCCCGACTTTTATCGTAGGACTTCATCTCCTCCATGTAAGTATTTATTCTTCCCTTTATTTCTTCAGCCTGTTTTTCAAAATCTTTTAACTGTTCAGCAGGAGCCTTTTCAAAAGAAATAGAAGGGAGAGTAAAATCCATTGCCCTTAATGTTTCAAAAACATTATCTTTAAAGGCATTGGTGCAAAGCACAAATATGCAAGTCTGTTCTTTGGTGGCACTTATAATCTCCACATCCAGCGGCATATAGGCAGCCAGTTTCTCATAAATTTCATCCAATGTCCATTCCCTTGGCAGGGTTCCTATAAAACCGGCGGTATGCTTGGTGCCTTTAAAATTTAGCGGAATATCCAGATTGACCCAAGGTTTTAAAATTTCTATCTGGTTTTGCAGCCTAATTAACTCAGCTTTTTCTTCCGCTATTTTTTTAGAAAGCGTAATTATACGCTTTGCAATCTCCACAACGGATTCATGTTTTTCACCAAAAGAAGCATATACTTCTTCGGGTATTTCCTTTTTCCCTTTCAAAGAAGACAATAAGGATTTATTTTCCTTTACATAAGAATTAAGTATTTCCAGCGCCTGAGATACAGCAGCAACATTCTTTTCAGAGTTTTCTTTGACATGACCGATATCTTCCCTATGGAAAATTTTATCTTCTTTCAACATACTCCTTACTTCTATAACTCCCCGGCGCTGCAGCAATTCTAGTATTCTGTCTTTGTCCTTTTTTAGGGCATAGATATAAATCCGCTGCATCTTCTGCAATGCCATAATCAATCCACCTCCTTTGCCTTTAATAATAGTCTTTAATTTTAGCTAAACGACATTGGAGATAACCAGGTCGATTGCAGCTTCTTCCTTGGTTTTCGCCATTTCAATCAGAAGCTGAGCCTCTTTTTCAGCTTCTTTTTTTGCTTCCTCCAATATTAAACTGCTTTTTCGTAATGCTTCCCCTATATCGGCTTCTGCTTTTTTCAGGGCTTCCTGTATCATGGAATCGGATAATTCTTCAGCCTTTTTATAGGCTTCCGATATTATTTCTTCTTTCTTTTTTAATGCTTCCTTTTCCATTTTCTCAGCAGCCGCTTCAGCATCACGTACAGCCTTTACGGTTTCTTTTGCCATTATCTCACCTCGCTACATTCATTTGGCAAAAATCAACGTCCTTCTTATTATATAACATCCGGTAATTTAATTCAATGATTTATTGTTACTCAAATCAATTTTTTTCGTCATTTTGCTGTATGTTAAGATAATATATACCTGTTGATTTAAACATATTTGACAATTTTATAACAAACCGTAATTTATTGTCTGCTGCAAGATTAATAAAATCCATATAATAGTAATTACATTACATAAGTAATTTAGGTTCTATAATAAATGTTGGGGTTTGTGAAACAGTTAGTTCACAACCCCATCT
>CAZIHC010000225.1:0-4247 GCA_964538605.1 uncultured Herbinix sp.
CCTTTTCTAGTATTAACTAGAGAACCGGGTTTACACAAAATATTTTATACTACCTGTAATTATATTTTTGTAAATACTATAATTAATATTGTCATATTTATATATTTACATTCCCTTTATTAATTTTTTCATCTTTCTTTCAAATTTGTCGTTATGTATTATCAAAAAATATTCATGAATTTATTTCATTTTTAAACAAATAAAACTAAAAATAGAATAATTTATTATTATTTTATTTAAATTTAATTATTAAGTAGTATAATATAAGCTAAGCAATATAATTAATTAAACAAATCATACAATTTTCTAAAAAGGAGGAATACCATATGGCAAGTTTTGCAAATCCCTTTGCCGGCAACATACCCGGAAAAATTTCTAAAGAAGAACTGATACAGGCAATAAGACTTGATATAGCAGGCGAGCTTGAAGCTATTTTTATTTATGACGCCCATGTGCAGGCAACCGATGACCCTGTGGCAAAAAAAGTTCTTGCAGATATTAGGGATGAAGAAAAAGCACATGTCGGTGAACTTATGACCCTGCTTCGCCATCTTGATCCTGAGGAAGCAGAACATTTCGCTGAAGGTGAACAAGAAGTAAGAGAAATGCTAGAGCAGCTGAATATTGTAACAAAAACATCTTCCGCAAAAGCTGATAGTACCATAGGCAGCCTGCTTAACAAGTAAGTTTAGAGTTAGTTAAATATTTTTTACAAGGAGGGAGAATATGGACTATTTATACAGAGAAGGTTCTCCGATTTCCGCAGACCTTTGGAAGCAAATTGATGATGCTGTCGTATCAACGGCTAAAAGTATTCTTACAGGAAGAAGATTTATTAGTAACTACGGACCATTAGGCGGCGGTATTCAAAGTATCAACGTTGACAGCATTTCGGAATTGGAAGAAAGCGAAGGGGATATTTCCGTTATTAAAGGAAGAACATATAGACATATTCCTTTGATAAATCAGGATTTTTCACTTTTGTGGAGAGACTTAGAATTCAGCGACCAAATGGGTTTGCCGGTTGATTTATCCGCAGCCATTCAGGCCGCTTCCCAATGCGCTTTAAAAGAAGACGAATTAATTTTCTTAGGCAATGAAGAACTTGGCTACAAAGGTCTTATAAACGAAGACGGAGTAATTAAACTTCAATTATCCGACTGGAGCGAAGGCGAAAATCCTTTTAAAGATATATCCGTAGGAATTGCCAAATTTATTGAAAACGGTATTGTAGGCAGAAAAGCTCTCGTAGTCAGCCCTAAGCTTTATGTAGAACTTCAAAGAATTCAACCGGGCACAGGCACTACCGAATATGATAGAATAAGCAGACTATTAAACGGCAATATTTTCAGCACTCCGGTATTAAAGGGCGACAAAGCAGTTATGGTCTGTGCCGAGCCGCATAATATAGATTTAGTAATCGGTCAGGATATGATTACTACTTATCTTGAAACCAAGAATTTGAATCATTACTTCCGTATCATAGAAACGCTTCTTTTAAGAATTAAGAATAAGAATGCTGTAATCGTATTTGAATAATGCCTGCAAACTTATCTGTCATATAACAGGTCAAAACATATATAGCATTTATTTTATTTTACTTATATATAATGCTATGGCAGCGGCTTATAAAGTAATATGTATCATAGCCTCCGGTATAAAAGCCGGAGGTTTTATGTTTAATTATTAGGAAAAAAAATTATTTGCTCTAACGAAAACCTTTCTAAAAGAGTTTTCTATAAAGTCTAATGAAATTGTAGCATCCATATCTTTTAGCATTTCTTCGTTTCCGCCAAAAAGCACAATTATTTTTTCAATCGCCATTTTGCCTGTTCTAATTATTACAAACCAAAATAGAATTGATAAAAAGATAATTTCATGGCTTATCATTGGTATATCTGCATATGATATACAAAACACTTTTTTTGGGGGATAATAATGCAGCTGGAAATCACAAGACCGTCCATGTTGCTTGATAATAAGGGTAAATTAGTCCAGAAAGGATATGCCAAAAGGCCGCTTCTTAGATATACTAAAAAATTCGTAAAGAAAAAGCATCGCCTAAAAGAATGGGATTATTATCTGGTTTATAATAAAAATTATGCCCTAAATCTAACTGTCGCTAAAAGTTTAAACCTGGTTTTTATATGTGTTTCAATTGTTGACATAAAAGAAAAAAAGATTATCAATAAAAATACAATAAGAATTTCTCCAAAAAAATTTAAGCTTCCTAAAGATTCCGCAAGGGGCAGCATTATATACAAAGATAAATTCATCCGTTTATGCGTAAAAATTGAAAATTCCGTCCGTATTCTTATACTGAAAAAATATAATCTTAAAAAGGAAACAGATTTGGATATTTCCTTGATTCTTTTTAACGAACCTAATGATTCTATGGTTATCGCAGCGCCGTTTGACGAAAGCAGCAATAACTTTATCTATAACAGAAAAATATTTGGTATGAGAGCATCCGGCTATGTAAAGTACAGAAATGTTAATTACGGTTTTTCACCGGCAGATTCTTTTGCAGTCATTAACTGGGTGCGTGGGGTATTGCCCTATAAGACAACCTGGTATTGGAGTTCGGCAGCAGGTAAAATTCATGGCAAAATCTTTGCTTTCAATTTAGGCTGCGGACTTAGTGATTCTTCCTATGCTACGGAAAATATGATCATTTTTGACGGAACATCAAGCAAGCTTGAAAATGTATCCTTTCATATACCCAAAGATAAAAAGAACGGATATGATTATCTTAAACCCTGGATAATTACTTCCTCTGACAGCCGAATAGATATGGTATTTATACCTATTATTGACCGTAGTTTACAATTTCCTTTATTTCCTTTCCCGTTTTCCCTTAATCGCCATCAGGTATTCGGTAAATTTACAGGCAGGGCCATCCTTGATGACGGGACTGTTATATACCTTAAAGAAATTCTTGGGTTTGCTCAAAGAACACAAAACCGATGGTAATATGTTCTTTTTTGCTTAAATAATTAATTAAATAGCTCTTAATCCGAATTCGGACATGTCAGTCCCCATCAGATTAAGAGCTTTATAATTTACTTACAGTTCTTATTCCAGTCCTTCCACTATTGCCAGATATGTTATAGAAATTATTTCATCGTCCTTTACAATAAACTGAATTTTTGAATCATCTTTAATATAAGTATATGATCCGGATGACTCCGTATAGTTATCCCCATAGGCAGCTATCATATCATCAACCGTCGATCCCAGATAAATCCCTTCCGGTGTGCTTACCGTATCATCCATTAAATTAACAGAAGATATATAATCTTTCCCGTTCATAGGATAAGTTGTAATTTCAAATCCCGGGTATGTGTAAAATTTATCAAGCCCTTTAAAGGCGCAGCTTTCGGCTTCAAAATAATTTAAAGGGTCTCCCAATTTGTCTATTACAGATTTTACATCCGTGTTCATATAAATTGTTACTCCGTTATATTCAAAGGCATATCCTGAAGGTTCCTGCTGCTCATTTTGCTTTTCATCAGTCTGCACTTCTTCAGCAGTTTTTTTGTCATTTCCGTTAACATCTGATGAATTGTCTTTTGTACCGCAACCTCCCAATATCACTGATATTAAAATTAATAAAAGCAATATTTTTCTCATAATAATTCACCTGTCTTTAAATAATTTTGATTTATAGAAAAAACTACATGTCCTTATCTATAAATTAAATATAAATTATCAAATATGATATAAATTCATTAGTTCATAAGCCAGGCATTCACGCCTCTTATTTTACTGTTCTTCCTATTTAAACAGACTTTTATATCATAAGCAATATTCATTTAACTCTGATTTATCTCATATACCTATTCTTCTATAGTCTGGGCTACTGCCCCATAACTTTTTAAATATCCGTATTCTCTAAGTTCCCTTTCCTGGTCTTTTTTCATGGCATAATAAAACTTAACCTTATCCTGCCAAATCCTTTGATATTCCTCCTCGTTCCTGTGGTCAGGCAGATTAAAGTCTTTGCTTAATATTTCACCAAAGTATGTGGTGAATTTTTCTGCTCCGGAGAGATTTAAATGTAAACCTCCGTCAAATGTATCCTTTTGATAATCAATTCCGATTTCATCTGCCAGCTCTAGGAAATTAATATAAGTAAGATTATTCTTTTTCGCATAATCTTTCATCTGCTGATCCCACTCCGGATACCAGTAGGGATAAACACTTGGCGATTTAATTAATATCAGTTCTATATCATTTTCCTTGCA
>CAZIHC010000226.1:0-4219 GCA_964538605.1 uncultured Herbinix sp.
ATATTTAAATATGTCGCATCACAATAAAGAACAACATAACGATTTGCTAATGGCCCAAATTTAGCTGTTTCTTTTGTTTTATTCCGTTTACTAAAAGTAGTGGTTTCTTCTTCGGTTAATAATATGTCTCGAATGCAGTTAGGATTAAGTTTCATAAACATAATCTCCTTCCGTATGTATTTTGCATAATTTTGTAAAAAAGTAGATAACAGGGCAATAAATGAAATGTACTATTCCGTATTGGCTATATAGAAGCTGAAAAAGTCGGTATAGACTTCTCAAAAGAAATCAAAAGCTAAATATACCTAAAAAAAAGCATCGGTAAATCCGATGCTTTTATTGCAAAGACATATAAAAATATTAAACAGACGTATTACCTCTTCTCCCCCATAAAGCACAGCCCTATTGCTCCGGGACCCGAATGGGAGCCTATGCTGGGACTGATGGTATTTATTACAGTCTGCTTATGGGGCAGCTTTTCCTTAACCAGTTTTGCCAGATATTCGGCATCTTCAGGTGCATCTCCGTGGGCTATGCATATTATGTCATGGTCGTCCTTGTATTTGCCCATACTTTCAAGCATATCATTTAAAATAGCAGTAAGAGACTTTTTTCTGCCCCTTGCCGTAGAGTAGGGAACCAGCCGGCCTTCTTCGTTAATGCGAAGTATTGGTTTTATACTCATTACAGAACCTATGATTGCGGTGGTTTTGGATATCCTGCCGCCTCGTTGAAGGTGGAAAAGGTCGTCTACGGTAAATCTTACACAGAATTCCATCTTATGTTCTTCAAGCCAGGAAGCTATTTCATCTATGGTTTTGCCTTCTTCCTTCATTTGTACGGCCTTCATTACAAACATGCCTTCCCCCAGGGAGGCATTGAGAGTATCAATTACTATAATTTTAGCTTCCGGGTTTTCTTCACATATCTCCCTTGCTCCGGCCATTACATTGCTGCAGCCTCCGCTTAAAGCCGATGAGAAGCTGATATGTAGAATATCATAGCCTTGATTTATATAGTTCAGGAATGTCCTTCTTATAACTTCAGGATTACTGGCCATGGTGGTAGGCATTTGGCCTTCTCTCATCTTGTCGTAGAATTCTTTAGGTGTCAGATGAAGTTCGTCACCGTAAGTAATATCATCCAAAGCATAATAATGGGGAATAATACCGATATTTTTCTCTTTTATGTAGTCTATAGGCAGGTCGCAGTTAGAGTCGGCGGTAATTACAAACTCTTTCATCCTTACCCTCCTAATATTATACTTTATTTTCCGGTTTCGAAATTATTATCTTCATTCTACTAAATATTGCTCCGACAGGCAATAAAATCTTTATAAGATATTTATATTTTATTTACACTTTTTTTATTTGCTCAATAATAAGTTTAGAATGCATAAATTGAAAATACCTGCAAATCAGTAAATAAGGTTTTAGACTTATTTTCTTTGGCAGGTATTATAAAATGATTTTATAAAATATTGACTACAAGAGAGTAGTTAAAAAATATTAATAAATAGTTTTGATTATATAGTATAAATCAAAATAGATATAGGGCTGCTGTATTATTAAAATCTTTCTGCGAAATGCAGCCACATATAATACAGCAACCCTGATTCATTGAGGATCAAATCTTTAATGTTTTTATATTTCCATGAATTAAGTTAATTAACTATCGCGAAAATTTCTTCTCAAAATAGGTTAGTAATTTATACAAACCCGTAGCAATGATACATAAAATCACAATGCTCATGATAACCCAGTTCAGTTTAAAAACCTGGCTTCCGTAGATAATTAAGTAACCTAATCCGGCTTTTGCAGCTAAAAATTCTCCTATTATTACTCCTACCAGGGATAAACCTATGTTAACTTTCATAAGACTTATCATGGAGGGGACATTGGCAGGAAGTACAACTTTAATAAGAACATCTTTTTTATCCCCGCCGAGAGTATAGATAAGCTTTATTTTATCTTCTTCAACTGCTTTAAAATCAGAGTACATGGTTATTATAGAGCCAAACAGGGCAACGGATATGGCGGCAATTATGATGGTTTTCATATTGTTACCCAGCCATACGATGAATACGGGTGCTAAGGCTGATTTGGGAAGGCTGTTTAAAACAATTAAATAAGGCTCCAGAACTTTTGATATGCTGTCGTTCCACCAAAGGATTATAGCTACGGCAAGTCCGATAATATTGACCAGGGCAAAACTGATTATGGTTTCAAGCAAAGTTATACCGATATGATAGAATAAAACTCCGTCGACAGCCATATCAAAGATTGTTTTCATCACCCTTGACGGGCTGGAAAAGATAAAGGGGTCTATTATACCGATATGTGTGCCGACTTCCCAGAAAGCGATAAAGCCTATCAGTAATATAATCTGAAAAAAACGGATTCTGCGCTTTTTAATTAAATGTTTCCTTATAAATGCTTGCTGGGCGGCCGAAACGGTTATGCTTTCGCCTGTAACATTTTTATTCTTTCTGTTCATCGGAAGTTAGCTCCTTCCATATTAAATTAAAGTAATCTTTGAATTCCGGAGCGCTTCTTGCGGTAAACGGGGTCCGGTCAGGTACGGAAAGCTTGATATCAAAAATATTTTTTACTGTTCCGGGCCTCTTTGACAGCACCACAACCCGGTCCGACATGCTTATGGCTTCAGATATATCATGGGTTATCATAATTGCAGTCTTTTTTTCTTTACGGAGAATACTCCAGATATCATCTGCTACCTCAAGCCTTGTCTGGTAATCAAGAGCCGAAAAAGGTTCATCTAAAAGTAAAATATCCGGCTCCAGCAAAAGGGTGCGAATTAGGGCTGCCCGTTGGCGCATTCCACCGGATAGTTCGGAAGGATATGAATTTTTGAATGTTATCAGACCGTAAGTATTTAACATATCATTGATTTGAATATAACTGTTTTCAGTAAGCTTATGCTGAATTTCTAATCCTAGGGTAACATTTTTAAGGGTATTGCGCCAATCCAGAAGATGATCCTTCTGAAGCATATACCCTATGTTTTTGCCTGAGGATTTAATGTCTTTTCCGTTTATATATATAGAACCGCTGCTTGGTGTTAGCAATCCTGCGATAAGAGAGAGCAAAGTGGATTTTCCGCATCCGCTGGGGCCGACAACACATAAAAATTCGCCGTCATAAACACTGAATGAAACATCCAGCAAGGCCTGTGTTTCCCCTTCAAGGCTGTGGTAGGTATAACTTATATGATCTATTTTAAGCAGTTCGCTCATATTGTGCCTCCCATTTTATCTATACTGTATTATATGAAGGCCCGAATGATACGTTACATAGCTTAAATTTGAAGATGATGGAGTAAATTTTAGTCTTATTGACTTTGATATATGCTAATAATATAATGATTTTGTCAATACATGAAAATCTCAGCAATTTAGGAAGGGAACGGTGAATTTTAATGGAGCTGAAAACCCCTCTTTATGAATGCCATGTGCAGGCGGAAGGGAAAATAGTTCCTTTTGCCGGGTATTTACTGCCGGTTCAATATAAAACGGGAGTTATAGCCGAACATATGGCGGTCAGAAAGGCAGCAGGCCTGTTTGACGTATCCCATATGGGGGAAGTTATTCTTGAAGGAAGCGATGTATTAGAAAATGTTCAGAAATTGGTAACTAATGACTGTGCCAATATGACAGACGGACAGGTAAGATACAGCCCCATGTGCAACGAAGAGGGCGGAGTAGTTGATGATTTGCTGGTTTATCGGATCAATCGGAATAAATTTATGCTGGTTATCAACGCCGCAAACCGTCATAAGGATATTGAGTGGATAAATAAGCATCTGTTTGGTGACGTAAAACTTACTGATATTTCAGACGAAACGGCAATGATTGCCCTTCAGGGACCTTTGTCAAAGGCTATACTGACTAAGCTTGTAAATGAGGAAAGCTTACCTTCAAAATATTATACATTCCGGGAAAATGTAAATGTTTCAGGTATTAACTGCCTGATTTCCAAAACCGGATATACCGGAGAGGATGGCTATGAGCTTTGCTTAAAAAATGAAGATGCCACAAAGTTATGGGAGATGCTCCTTCATGCAGGAAAAGACGAAGGTTTAATCCCCTGCGGACTGGGTGCAAGGGATACCTTAAGGCTGGAAGCAGCCATGCCCCTGTACGGCCATGAAATGGATGACAACACATCTCCTTTGGAAGCAGGCCTGGGATTTGCGGTTA
>CAZIHC010000227.1:0-4210 GCA_964538605.1 uncultured Herbinix sp.
GTTCAAGGTTACCTAGCTGAGGAATTTTACACATAAATTAGGACTTGATCATAAAGAATTATATTTGTCCTGCAGGCGATTATAAGTTATACTATTTATGATTGGTATCTTACTTATTAACTTTGCAAAAGGGAAGATGGATAGATGTCTGTAAGTTTATATATAACCGAAAAGCCCAGTGTGGCTTTGGAATTTGCCAAAGCATTGAAAATCAATGCAAAAAGACAGGATGGGTACATAGAAGCCGGAGACACAATAATAACATGGTGTGTCGGTCATCTGATTACTATGAGCTATCCGGAAAGCTATGACCCTGCTTTAAAGAAGTGGACTATGGAAACCCTCCCTTTTATTCCGGATGAATTTTTGTATGAGGTTATACCTGCGGTAAAGAAACAGTTTGAAACAGTAAAAAAACTTCTTAACCGTGAAGATGTAACAACCATCTATGTCTGTACCGACTCCGGAAGGGAAGGAGAATATATATACCGGCTGGTTGACCAGGTTGCAAAAGTGCCGGATACAAAAATAAAAAAACGGGTATGGATTGATTCCCAGACCGAAGAGGAAATTTTAAGAGGCATAAGAGAGGCTAAGCTGTTGTCCGCATATGACAATCTGGCCGATGCGGCGTATCTTAGGGCCAAGGAAGATTATCTGATGGGAATAAATTTTTCCAGGATACTTACTTTAAAATACGGCAATAAAGTGCAGGATTTTTTAAAAGGAAAGAAATGGTCAGCCATAGCCGTAGGCAGGGTAATGACCTGTGTTTTGGGCATGGTGGTAAGAAGGGAGAGGGAAATCCGAAATTTTGTTAAAACTCCTTTTTTCAGGGTGCTGTCTTCTTTTTCAGTTACTAAGGGCGATTATGCCGGAGAGTTTACAGGTGAGTTTAAAGCCATAGAAGGATCGGCATATTTTAACTCTCCTCTGTTATATAAGGAAAACGGATTTTTAAAAAGAGAATCGGCCACAGAGCTTATCAGGCAGTTGGCAGGGGATATGCCGAAATATAATGAGGACGGGACATGGAACAGGGACGAAAGTTCAGATGAATGCCTGTATGGTACAGTTACCCAGATAGAGAAGAAAAAGGAGAAAAAGAACCCGCCACTTCTGTATAATCTGGCGGAGCTTCAGAATGACTGTTCCAGACTGTATAAAATAAGTCCCGATGAAACCCTGAACATAGCTCAGGAACTTTATGAAAAGAAGCTGATTACATACCCAAGAACCGATGCCAGGGTTTTGTCCACTCCGGTAGCCAAGGAAATATATAAAAATTTAAAAGGGCTGCAAAGTTATTCAGTACTGGGAGGTTTTGCGGCAGAAATTTTATCTTCCGGTACATATAAAGGAATAGCAAAAACCCGGTATGTAGACGACGGCAAGATTACGGACCACTATGCCATAATACCTACCGGGCAGGGTTTTAATGCTTTGGGCAGCTTGTCATCTACAGCCGGAAAGGTTTATGAAACCATAGTAAGACGTTTCTTAAGCATATTTTATCCGCCTGCCCAGTACCGCAGGATCAACCTTTCCGTAAAGATAGGTGCCGAATCTTTCTTTTCTACATTTAAGGCACTGGAAGATGAAGGATATTTGGTGATAACCGGAAAGTCATTAAAAGAAAAGCAGACAAGCCAAGGCAAGCAAAATCAGGAAGAGAACGAAGAGAATGAGGAAATTCTGGATAGAGAATTTATAAATGCTATTATGAACTTAAAAACAGGCTCAAAACTGCCGGTAAACGGTCTTTCAATCAAGGAAGGCGAAACTTCTCCGCCAAAGAGATATACTTCAGGTACTCTTATTCTTGCCATGGAAAATGCGGGACAACTTATCGAAGACGAGGAACTTAGGGCACAGATAAAAGGAAGCGGCATAGGAACCAGTGCCACAAGGGCTGAGATTTTGAACAAATTAATAAATATATCATATCTTAACTTAAATAAAAAAACACAGATTATAACTCCTACTTTGCTGGGCGAATTGGTTTATGAAGTGGTTAATGCCTCAATAAGGTCTTTGCTTAATGCCGAACTGACTGCCAGTTGGGAAAAGGGGCTTACCATGGTTGCAGAGGGCAAGATTACAAAAGATGAGTATATGGAGAAGCTGAAAGGTTTTGTGGAACGGATGGTTAACGGAGTTAAAACCCTTAACAATCAGGATATGCTTATAAATATTTTCAGACAGGTGGCTTCTTTTTATAAATAGGAAACATTCTGGCTCTATATTTTATAGATTAATACAATATGGCAGCTGTTAGAGGTTATAATATGCTGCGTCAATGAAGAATGCTGTTGTTTAGTGACATAAAAGTTATAATATGATAATATAACCATTAGTATGTTTTATAAGAAACTTAATGAATTGATGGGGCCTTTTACCGATAATGAAAAGTAAAGTACTATTTTCAGGAGGATATAATGGATATAATTGTAAAAAGAGATTATGATGAAATGAGCAGATGTGCGGCAGAACATATTGCTGCCTTAATCAGAAAAAAACCTGACTGTGTTATAGGCTTTGCAACAGGTGCAACACCTATAGGTACCTACCGGGAATTGGTAAGAATATATAATGAAGAGGGCCTGGATTTTTCAAATGTAAAAACTTTTAATCTAGATGAATATCTTGGAATAAGTATGGATTTGTCAAAACCTTATATACTTGATCAAAGTTACAGAAGGTTTATGCACGAAGAACTTTTTAAACATATAAATATTAATGAAGAAAATATAAATATACCTGACGGACTTGCAAGAGATCCGGAAGAAGAATGCTTAAAATATGAAGAAAAAATTAAGGAAGCGGGGGGTATTGACCTGCAGATTCTTGGTATAGGAGGAAACGGCCACTGGGCATTTAACGAGCCTGGCTCATCATTTGACTCCAGAACCAGAGTAATAAAGCTTAATGAACAGACCTTGAATGACAATTATGAAGCGTTCTATAAAAAAGCAGGTATTCCCAGGGAAAAGATGCCTCACTATGCCATTACCATGGGAATAGGGACTATTCTTGAAGCAAAAAGTGTTCTTATGCTGGCCAACGGTGCAAAGAAGGCGGAAATAGTGGCTAAAGCATTGGAAGGGCCAGTTACGACTATGGTTACGGCATCATCTATTCAAATATTTAAGGGAAAAGCCACGGTAATTCTTGATGAAGAAGCAGCTTCGATGTTAGTAAAGCAGACTATTAAGTAACCGGTACCGGTAAAAAAGGAGGATAATTATGTATCGTGAATTATTTATCAATGAACTGCTTGATTTAAGTCAGACCATAGCGGCAGAAGCTTTTGAAGGATGTACTTATCCATGGGAAGTTTTGGCTAAGATTAAAGAAACTATTTTAAAAATCGGGCCGACGCTTTCAAAAGAGGAGTATGATCAGATAGGGGAAGATGTGTGGATAGCAAAATCCGCCAAAATTGCACCCACCGCCTCGATTAATGGTCCTGCCATCATAGGAAAAGAAGCGGAAGTAAGACATTGTGCTTTTATCAGAGGCAGTGCCATAGTTGGTGAGGGTGCCGTAGTAGGCAATTCAACCGAACTTAAAAATGTTATCCTCTTTAATAAGGTTCAGGTGCCTCATTTTAATTATGTGGGAGATTCTGTTCTCGGATATAAGGCCCATATGGGAGCAGGCTGCATTACTTCCAATGTAAAATCAGACAAAACCCTGGTTAAGGTAAGGATCGAAGACGAATCGATAGAAACGGGCCTAAAGAAATTCGGAGCAATTTTGGGAGATTATGTGGAAGTCGGATGCAATACCGTATTAAATCCCGGCTCGGTCGTAGGAAGAAATACCAACATTTATCCTTTGTCAATGGTAAGGGGATATATTCCTGAAAAAAGCATCTATAAGAAAGCAGGAGAAATTGTAACCAAGTATACTGATTAATTTTTTGTCATATCGGATTGAAATTAATCGGTTTAAGCAAAATATTGCTGGACTTATACATAAAATTGTGAGAAAATATGTTAAGTAAATAACAATTATGCAACGTCGTGGTTTATGCCACGACGTTAATAAAGTAAGGGAAACTTAAGGTTTGCCTTATTAATATGCCATACAATGTAAACTGAAAGGAGCTTTTACAACATGATCTATTCACATGAAGTAACAAAGATGTGCCCGGTTGCCCAGGGTGCTAATCATGGTCCTGCACCTATACCGGAAGAGGCAAATT
>CAZIHC010000228.1:0-4209 GCA_964538605.1 uncultured Herbinix sp.
TTGAGTCACTTCTTTTTTATCATGTTTGGGCAATTAATTTTACAACTTACCATCCGGACTACTTCTTAATTAAGAGAGATCTGCCTGTCATCTCTTCAGGTTTTTCCATACCCATAATTTCAATAAGGGTAGGAACTATATCAGCCAGGCATCCTCCTTCTGCCAAGGTGTAATCCTTATCATAGTTTACGAGTATGAAAGGTACCGGATTTGTGGTATGAGCAGTAAATGGCTCATTGGTATTATAGTCAATCAATTGCTCGGCATTGCCATGATCTGCACATACAAACATTACTCCGTCCACACTAAGTAATGCATCCACAACTTTTCCTACGCACTCGTCCACTGCTTCGATTGCCTTAATTGCAGCTTCCAATATACCGGTATGTCCGACCATATCCGGATTAGCAAAGTTGGCAACTATCACATCATATTTTCCTGATTTTATAGCCTCTACCAAATGATCGGTTACCTCATATACGCTCATCTCGGGCTTCAGATCATAAGTGGCAACCTTAGGAGAATTTACCAGTATTCTGTCTTCTCCTTCATTCGGCACTTCTACACCGGCATTGAAGAAAAATGTTACATGGGCATATTTTTCGGTTTCTGCAAGTCGTAACTGTGTCATATTATGCTGTGCCAAGAATTGGCCAAAAGTATTGTCTATAGATATCTTATGGAATGCTACCAGCTTATTGGGTATTGTTATATCATACTCAGAGAAGCATACATAGGTAACATTTAATCTCTTTTCGCCGCGGTTAAATGCCGTAAAATCTTCTTCACAAAATACCCTGGTTATTTCTCTTGCCCTGTCAGGTCTGAAATTATAAAAGATAATTGAATCATTATCTTTTATGGTTGCAACAGGTTTTCCGTTTTCCAAAACAACGGTCGGTATAACAAACTCATCGTAAATTTCTTTATTATATGAATCCTGGACCGCAACGACAGGATTTTCGGCGGTCTCACCTTCACCGTATACCATGGCTCTGTAAGCCTTTTCGATACGGTCCCAACGGTTATCTCTGTCCATAGCATAGTAGCGTCCCATAACCGTTGCTATCTTGCCCACACCGATAATCCTCATCTGCTCCAAAAGCTCTTCTATATATCCTTTGCCGGATGCGGGAGGTGTATCCCTGCCGTCTAAGAATGCATGAACGTATACATTTTTCAGTCCGTTACGCTTTGCCAGCTCCAGCAAACCATATAAATGGGTATTATGACTGTGGACACCGCCGTCGGAAAGAAGCCCGTATAAATGAAGGTCTGAATTATTCTTTTTGCAGTTTTCAACTGCAGCCATCAGGGCAGGATTCTCAAAAAAGGTTCCGTCCTGGATTTCTTTTGTTATTCTGGTCAGTTCCTGATATACAATCCTTCCTGCACCGATATTTATATGTCCTACTTCAGAATTACCCATCTGCCCTTCCGGAAGGCCTACAGCCATGCCGCTGGCATTTCCTTTGACAAAGGGATATTCATTCATTAAACGGTCCATAACAGGAGTCTTTGCCTGTGCAATTGCATTGCCCTCTGTTTTTTCATTCAGTCCATAACCGTCTAATACCAATAAAACTGTTGGTTTCTTTCTCATGTTGGTCTCCTTTACTAAACTCTTAATACCGAGTCAAAAGATAATACTTATTTGTAATTAACTATTTTGCCGAAATCAGCCTTCAGGCTTGCTCCGCCTACCAGGCCGCCGTCAATGTTTGGTTGAGTAAACAGCTCATATGCGCTGGCTGCGGTTACGCTACCGCCGTATTGTATTCGGATAGCATCTGCCACTTCTTTATCATAAATTTCCCCGATGCATTCACGAATAGCTTTGCATACTTCTTCTGCCTGCTCGGGAGTTGCTACTTTTCCTGTTCCGATAGCCCAGATAGGCTCATAAGCAATAACAGCCTTCTTAGCCTGCTCTTTGGTTACACCAAGGAAAGCTATCTTTATCTGCTGACGTACAAAATCTATTGTTATACCCTGTTCTCTCTGTTTTAAGGTTTCACCGCAGCAGATAATAGGTGTAAGTCCATGTTCAAATGCTTTCAATACTTTCTTATTTACTGTTTCATCGGTTTCTCCGAAATATTCTCTTCTTTCGGAATGGCCGATTATAACATACTTAACACCGATTTCGGTAAGCATCTTAGGAGCTATTTCTCCAGTATATGCACCACTCTCTTCAAAATGCATGTTTTGCGCACCAATTTTAATGTTTGATCCTCTAACTGCTTCTATGGCAGGAATTAAGCTTACGAAAGGTACGCAAAATACAACATCAGCTTCATCCGTTGCCACCAACGGCTTTAACTCATTTATCAATGCAATCGCTTCACTGGGGGTTTTATTCATTTTCCAGTTGCCTGCTATAATTTTTCTGCGCATGATATCCTCCTAAACTTCTATAATAATACCGGTTTTTTGCCGGCAAATACTGTCTTGGATTTTCTGTTTTAATAATAAAACCTTTTTATAATCAGTGTTCTCTAATTTACACCGATTAATATATTGTAGCAAGCTTTTCCGGAAATTACAAGACTTATTCCGAAATAGCTTGCTACAAAATTAAACATCGTATTCTACATCATTTTTACTATTATTTGTCGTTGGCTGCAGCAACACCGGGAAGTTCTTTTCCTTCAAGGAATTCCAAAGATGCTCCGCCACCGGTTGAAATATGAGTCATCTTATCCTTAAATCCAAGCTGATTTACAGCAGCGGCAGAATCTCCTCCGCCGATTATGGTAATAGCATCAATCTCAGCAAGAGCCTGAGCTACAGCAAAAGTACCTTTTGCAAAATTAGACATTTCGAATACGCCCATAGGTCCGTTCCAAACAACAGTCTTTGCATCCTTAACCGCATCTGCAAAAAGCTTGCGGGTTTCCTCACCAATATCAAGGCCTTGCCAGCCTGCTTCAATTTCTCCCCGTTTAACGGTCTTGAATTCAGAATCATTTGAAAATTCTTTTGCCACAACAGTATCTACAGGAAGCAGTAATTGAACGCCTTTTTCTTCGGCTTTCTTAATCATTTCCTTTGCATAATCGAGATAATCTTCTTCAAGTAAGGAGTTACCTACTTCCTCGCCCATTGCTTTCATAAATGTGTATGCCATACCGCCGCCGATAAGTAATTTATCTACCTTGTCCAGTAAGTTGTTAATAACGGAAATCTTGCTGGATACCTTGGAACCTCCAAGAATTGCAACAAAAGGTCTCTTAGGATTGTTAACGGCATTTCCTAAGAACTCAATTTCCTTCTGCATTAAGTATCCTACAACTGCGGTATCAACAAATTTTGTAACACCTACGTTAGAGCAGTGAGCTCTGTGTGCGGTACCGAACGCATCGTTTACAAATACATCACAAAGGGATGCCAGTTCTTCACTGAATGTATCGATATTCTTGGTTTCTTCTTCTCTAAATCTGGTATTTTCAAGAAGTACAACGTCCCCTTCTTTCATGGCAGCTACAGCAGCTTTTGCATTTTCTCCAACAACGTTGTCGTCTTTAGCAAATACAACTTCTTTTCCTAAAAGCTCGGAAAGTCTTGCGGCTACAGGTGCCAGTGACAGTTCAGGCTTGGGAACCCCCTTGGGTTTACCCATATGAGAGCAAAGAATAACTTTTCCGCCGTCATTAATCAGCTTCTTAATTGTAGGCAATGCCTCAACTATACGGGTATCATCGGTAATTTTACCGTCCTGCAGAGGAACATTAAAATCGCATCTTACAAGTACCCGTTTACCCTTTACATTTATATCATCAACAGATTTCTTATTTAACATTGTATATGCTCCTTTCTAATTTAATTATATACAAAGGGATATGTACAAAAGGTCCGGCCCTTAAAGACCGGACCCTTCATGGATCTATAAGCAAAGATATTAAATTACTTTAATTCAGCAAAGTACTTGATTGTTCTTACCATGTTGCTGGTGTATGAATTCTCGTTGTCATACCAGGAAACAACCTTAACTAAGCTCTTGCCGCCTTCAAGTGCCATAACCTTAGTCTGGGTTGCATCGAAGATTGAAGCATAGGTGCTTCCGATAATGTCGGAAGAAACGATCTCATCTTCGGTATATCCGAATACTTCATTGGAAGCAGCCTTCATTGCTGCGTTAACTTCTTCTGCTGTTACTGTCTTATTGCAAACAGCGGTAAGAATTGTTGTTGAACCGGTAGGAACAGG
>CAZIHC010000229.1:0-4209 GCA_964538605.1 uncultured Herbinix sp.
GGCAAGATTATGTCGGCACTCAAAACCGGACAGTGCATAATTGGATATTTCGTATCTTTCATAACCGTATGAAGAAAGAAGTTCCTTAGTGCGCTTATACATTTCACGGTCCAAATCTTCCGAAGGAAGCCTGTGTTTTTCCGGACCGTTAGGCCCGTAAATTTCATAAAAGGGAGTGCCTTCTTCGATAATAAGGCTGTAGGCCGATATATGTTCCGGTTTTAATGAAGCGATTTTAGTAAGGCTTTCTTCCCAGGTTTTGATGGTTTGTCCCGGCAGTCCGGACATAAGATCAATATTAATATTGCTAAATCCTGTTTCTCTGGCCAGGTAATAATTTTCTTCAAATTGAGAATAAGTATGGATCCTGCCCAATAATTTCAGCTCATAATCATGGGTTGACTGAAGGCCGAAACTTATTCGGTTTATTCCGGCATTTTTATAATCTGAAAGTTTTTTTCTGTTTATTCCTGAGGAGCCTACAGTTCCCGGATTGATTTCTATGCTTATCTCCGGTCCGGTGGTTATTTTCTTTTTTTCGCAGGAAAATATACCGTTTTCATTTATTTCTTTAAACTTAAATACTTTTTTAAGTTCATCCATGATACGGACTATTTTTTCCGTGTCGACACAGGACGGTGTTCCTCCTCCTATGTAAACCGAGGAAATAATATAATCATCCGTCCTGTCCTTATAACTTTCAATTTCTTTATACAATGCCTCAAAATAAGCATTTATCTGCTCTTCTTTCGACGGAGCGGAAAGAAAATCGCAGTAATTGCATTTTTTTATACAAAAAGGAACATGGACATAAAGTCTCAGATCCTTCCTCCATGTTCCCAAATCTATTTTATTATCGTAATTCATTATTTCAGCTCCTTAGAAGCAGGATTTAATTATCATCCAGCTTCAAAACACTCATGAATGCTTTCTGAGGTATTTCAACGTTGCCGATCTGGCGCATTCTCTTTTTGCCTTCTTTTTGCTTTTCAAGCAGCTTTTTCTTTCTGGTTATATCGCCGCCGTAACATTTGGCCAATACATCTTTACGGACAGCCTTAACTGTTTCTCTGGCTATTATTTTGCTTCCTATGGCTGCCTGAATAGGAATTTCAAAAAGATGACGGGGAATCTCTTCTTTAAGTTTCTCGCACATCCTTCTTCCTTTTTCGTATGCACTGTCGGCATGGACGATAAATGACAGAGCGTCCACTTCTTCCTTATTTACCAGAATATCCAGTTTCACCAGATTGGACTGTACGTAACCTTTAAATTCATAATCCAGTGAAGCATATCCTCTGGACCTTGATTTTAAGGCATCAAAGAAATCATAAATAATTTCATTTAAAGGAAGATCATATCTTAAAACTACCCTTTTTTCTTCCATGTATTCCATGCCAAGATATATGCCCCGTCTTTCCTGACACAGGGTCATTATAGGTCCAACGTAATCCGTAGTAACCATGATACTCGCTGAAACAAAAGGTTCTTCCATATAGTCTATCTGTGAAGGATCGGGCATATTTGTAGGATTGGTTATATCGATAACCTGACCGTTTTTTAAATAGGCCTTATATATAACACTGGGTGCCGTGGTTATAAGGTCAAGATTATATTCCCTCTCCAGCCTTTCCTGGACAATCTCAAGATGTAAAAGCCCCAAAAAACCGCATCTGAAACCAAAGCCCAAAGCGACGGATGTTTCAGGTTCAAACTGCAAAGCAGCATCGTTAAGCTGAAGTTTTTCCAGTGCATCCCTCAAATCAGGATACTTGGCTCCGTCTGTCGGGTAAACGCCGCAGTAAACCATAGGCAGCACCTTTTTATATCCGGGAAGGGGTTCGTCACAAGGGTTTTTTGCGTCGGTTATGGTATCTCCCACTCGGGTTTCTCTTACGTTCTTAAGTCCGGTAACAATATATCCGACCATACCGGCAGAAAGTTCTTCGCTGGGGATAAACTGGCCCGGTCCGAAAGTTCCTAGTTCCACAATTTCTGAAGTGGCACCGGTCGCCATCATTTTTATCTGGTCTCCCTTTTTTACCGTGCCGTCCATAATCCTGCAAAACACTATAACGCCCTTGTAAGAATCATAAATCGAATCAAATATCAGGGCTTTTAAGGGTTTTTGCGGGTCGCCTTTCGGAGGGGGGATTTTGGTTATGATTTGCTCCAAAACTTCATCGATGTTAATACCCTGTTTTGCGGAAATTAAGGGTGCATCATGGGCTTCAAGGCCGATGACATCTTCTATTTCTTTTATAACCCTCTCCGGCTCGGCACTGGGTAAATCAATCTTATTTATAACAGGCATTATCTCCAGATTATGATCAATAGCCAGATATACGTTGGCCAGGGTCTGAGCTTCAATTCCCTGGGCTGCATCCACGACAAGAATTGCACCTTCGCAGGCGGCAAGGCTTCTTGATACCTCATAATTGAAATCCACATGTCCGGGAGTATCTATCAGGTTAAAAATATATTCTTCACCGGATTTTGAACGATATACGGTCCGTACCGTCTGAGCTTTAATCGTAATTCCTCTTTCTCTTTCCAGATCCATGTTGTCCAAAACCTGATCCTGCATTTCACGGTCGGTAAGCAAACCGGTCATTTCTATAATTCTGTCCGCCAAAGTGGATTTACCGTGGTCAATGTGTGCTATAATGCAAAAATTTCTGATTTTACTCTGGTCAATTCCCATGTATATCCTCCTGTGTATATTTAATCTCACCAAAGTGAAGGGAAAATCAAAAATGGAAAAGTACGCTATAACGATAATTTAAATTAAGTAAATGTGCAAGAAAAACGAAGCTCCATATTAAGTAAAAGTACGCGATAAACGAAACTCAGTGCCTTCGGCACCTCGCTCGCGTTACGTGCTTCATATTATTAAAAGTATGCGATAAACGAAGCTCGATGCCTTCGGCATCTCGCTCGCGTTACTCGCTCCGATGTTCAGAAGTCCACAAATGAAACTTAAAATATAAGTTTCATTTGTGAACCTCTAAACATCTGAGCTTCGTTTATCGCGTACATTATATCATATGAAAATTTTAGTTACAAGGATTTATTCGCCTTTTAGGACGGCGTTTAGGATTTCGGCGAAGGGTTCCATGGCATTTTTGGCTGATTTTAAGGTGTTTTTATGGGTGCCTAGTTCCACCAGTATGCTCTTTGGCCTTAGATCAAGGTTATAACGATAGTCCTGCAGATAGTTTTTATAGAATAATCCGGGATACAGCTCCAGTGATTTAAGGTGCAGTTGAAGGCTGAAAGCCAGATTATCCTGCAAATTGGGATTGTCAAGTCTCGCTATAGGCCCGTACTGATTTCTGCTAAGACCGTTAAGAAGCATTATTTGAGCGGTTTCCTTGCCGTTAATGTATGTTGACCGTTTTTCAGCACCGTCCCTGTGCAAATCTATAAGCACTTCGATGCTCGGGTTTTCCTCCAATGTTTTTAATATTGATTTCCGGGCCAGATTGTATGCCTTATTCCGGTCAAGTTTTCCGTCAACAAGGTCATATACGCTTTTGTCATGAATTACATTATATCCATACTTTTCGCTTAATATTTCAGCCAATAAAGCCCCGACGCCGACTACCGTATCATCTTCCACTCCTTCCCTGCTGTCTATGAATGCTTCCTGAGAATGGGTATGATATATAAGGATCTGAGGTTTATCATTGGAGGTTTTTATAGTCATATCTTTTCCAAGAAGGATTTCGGCGTTGAACATGTCTTCCGTAACCCTTGTGGCAGAGTCTATAATATAAAAATGCCGAAGCAGGAAATTTACGTCATTGAGCATATCGAGGGTAAATGGGGTTCCGTTAAAAGTCCTCATTGTTTCAACAGTTTTTCCGGCCCCCTGAAAATTCATGCTGAATTCGTTAAAATCAATTGCTCCGTCCATTATTTTGACCGGCAGTTCCTGAGTTCTGATATTTATGGAACCAGCTTTTATGTACTCCATGTAATCATCTGAATTGAATATGGCCCCGTTTGTTAATATGTATTCTTTTGACAGTATCCCTTTAAGTTTATCATTAAAATTGATTTTCCCGGTTTTTTTTAGTTTATTATTATTTTTTATTACTTCAATTGCGCTATTTTCAATATAATCAATTTGATACGGGTTAGATCCGGAAGATGAGCTAATTGCGATGTACGCAGAACCTAGATATGTAAATAATAGAGAGTGGG
>CAZIHC010000230.1:0-4191 GCA_964538605.1 uncultured Herbinix sp.
TCTACGGGGGAATTATATGCCTATAAATTTACGGACGGCCAAATTAGTGAGGTTACTTTTAAGGAACCGGAAAAACATATGATATACAACGGTGATGATATACTGAGTATTAAATATCCTGAACTTAACAGAAATTTTGATTTAAGAATTGATCCTATAATATTTAAACAAGTTCATGGAACAGAGGAAAATGCTGAAAAACATTCAAAAATTAATGATATTTTTTCATTTCATACTCTTTGGCATATCGTAAATGATTTTAACGGAGATGCAGTAGAGGATCTTTGCAGGGTTTCAATTCCGTATAAAACACCAATTGATTATTGCTATGAATATATCTATTACGAATATGAAAAAGGAGAATTAAAACCGGTTCAGGCAATTTATGCACCGACTTATGGTGAAGATAAAAAGAATGCAAGTGTAACGAAAATTGGAAGAATAAAAATATCATTCTAAATGTCGACTCCCAAAAACAGTCTGATGAAATATCCGATTATAAAGGATATTACAGCCACTCCCAGACTTATACCGGCCATTTCAAAAAATCTCTCTTTAAATGAAAGGCCTTTGGCTACCGATATGTAAAAATTAAAAACAAGAATAATTAAGATAGCTGCAATTATAGTAAATACAAGGCTTACCACATAGTTGGAGAATATAAGGTAAGGTAAAACAAGACATACAACGGTAAAAACATAAGCTCCTCCGGTATATAGGGCTGATTTGAAGGCCCGGGCATTATCCTCTTCAGTTCTGGTTGAAAGATATTCCGAAGTTGCCATAGAGAGTGAAGCCGATATACCGGTAATAAGGCCGGCAAGGGCAATAAGGCGCGTATTTTTAAGGGCAAATGTAAGACCTGCAAGAGTACCCGTTAACTCAACGAGAGCATCGTTAAGTCCGAGAACCATAGAACTTACAAATTTAAGCCTTTCTTCCTCGATTATTTCAACTAATCCTTTTTCGTGCTTGTCCTCTTCATCGGCAATTCTTTTAAATTCGTCAATGTTTTCGCCAAGTTCCCTGTAAAGATTCTCTGAGCTTTTTTCTCCTCTTTCCATTAGTTTTATACCGAAGGTAATGCCAAATATCAACGAAATAAGGGTGTAAAATAATATCTTTAAAGAATTCGGTTTTTTATCAGTTCCGGTAAATGTTTTAAGCACATTATAATGGTGGTGTTCATCCATGGCAATTTGCTTTAGTATGTTACTGTTATATTCATTTTTTATGTACGAGGACAATCTTGAATAGATATGGTATTCTGTAATTTCATTTTTTTTGTGCTTTCTGCAATGATTTCATGGTATCAGCACTTATTCTGTAATTCATTTACCACACTTCCTTTTGCTTCATATTTTTAAATAAGAATTTTATAATTGACAGTTGAGTTTATTAGCACAACTTATGTTTAAACGGATTTACTGTGTATAATATACCACAAAATACAGAAATAAAACAGAGGATAACGCCTTTGTTTTAGTGTTGTTATAGTTACGGCTAAAGACTAATAAACTATAACAATGATGCTTGCAATAGTACCTGTATGTATATTTTTTTTAAGTGGTTTATTATTACGATATGGGTTGTTAGTTTTATTTTCCGCATGTTTGGAATTGGACATATTTATGTTACGAGAGTAAATAACCTTAATCCATAAATAGATTAACATTAATCATTAAAAAAATATTTTTAATAAAACCAATTATATCAATGTTATATTCAATTTCCGGTCATAATTTGCGGAAAGCCGCGATAAAATGTGGCCCTTAAATAGGACAGAAGTGCAGATATTTAATTTACATATCAAATATATGATGTTATAATTTTCATCAGTGAGTCTGTATAAAAGGAGGAAAGCACCATTTAAAGGTGTGTTAATACATATGAACAGCAAACTAAAAGACAACTTATTAATTATATTAAAAGGTTATATTATAGGGTCATCCATGAGTGTCCCCGGAGTCAGCGGTGGCACTATGGCAATTCTTCTTGGTATTTATGATAAACTGATTAGTTCTATCAGTAATTTTCTAAAGGACATCAAAGGTAATTTTCTTTATCTTGTGAAGTTTGGAATCGGAGCCGGAGCAGGGATATGCTCTCTTTCGTTTTTAATTAAATGGTTGTTGGAGAGATTTCCATTACCGGTATCGGTGTTTTTCCTGGGAGCGGTAGTTGGCGGTATTCCGGCATTGTATAAGAAGGCAAAAGAATACTCATTAAAGGTATCATCGGGTATTTATTTCTTGCTGGGTATCATCATTGTAATTTCTATCGGGTTTATACCGGAAGGAAGTCTTGATATCAGTTCCGGTACCGGACTAGCCCATTATTTTATGCTTCTGTTAACCGGTATTGTAATAGCCTTGGCTTTGGTGCTTCCGGGAATCAGTACTTCTCATATGCTTCTTGTACTTGGAATGTATGAAACTATGCTGGAGGCAATAACCAATTTTGATGTTGTTTACATAGGTATTTTGGGAATAGCCACTTTAATAGGCGTATTTATTATTACTAAACCAATCGAGTGGGTAATGAAAACTTTCCCTCACCAGGCCTATTGTATGATTATTGGATTTGTATTTGGATCAACAACCGAGATTTTTCAGGAGAAAATCTTGCCGGCAATTCCTGAAAGTACGGATACATTATGGTGGATAGGCTTTGGGTTAATGTCTATAGTTGCATTTGTGTTAGGATTTATGGCTATAAAGTATCTGTCAAAATACCAGGAAGATTAACTTTAACCGGATTTTAAAGCAAATTAAATCATGTGGTATGGAATAAAATAGTTAGTTAATATTTAAAAGGCGTTATTACAGGGTTTTCGTAATTCGACTATTACCGGGGCGTTGCGGTATAGGAGATAGCGGAAACCCTCTTATATATTTTTAATTTTATTTTATTAAATAGCCATGATATAATAAATATATAGATTTATAAGTTGGGGTTTTATACTATGACAGAAAAATATGCAAAATCCAATTTAATGTTTATAAGCTCCATGCTTATTTTTGGGACAATCGGTATTTTCAGAAGATATATTCCCTTGTCTTCCGGTATGCTGGCATTTGCAAGAGGGCTGCTTGGAGCCTTATTTATTTATGACTATATTAAACTTAAAGGCAAAAGATTAAGAGGCAAAATCGGATTAAAGAAGCTGCTTCTTCTTGCCTTGACCGGTGCAGTCATGGGGATAAACTGGATTTTGCTGTTTGAAGCCTATAATTATACTGCCGTATCTGTGGCAACACTTTGCTATTATATGCAGCCTGCGATTTTGATATTGCTTTCTCCTTTGTTATTTAAGGAAAGGCTCACATTGAAAAAGCTTGTCTGCGCTGCCTTGTCAATATCAGGTATGGTATTAGTATCAGGTGTTTTTGAAGGTGTAAGTTTACGGACAGGCGATTTTAGGGGGATTGTATACGGGCTTGGGGCTGCCGCATTTTATGCTTTTGTAATTATTCTTAATAAGAAGATACAATTAGAGGATGCTTATTATAAAACTATTATTCAATTAATGTCTGCTGCAATTATTTTGGTCCCTTATCTGATTGTGACAGAAAGCTTTAATAAAATTTCGCTTAAGTTGCCTTCGTTTCTTATGCTTCTAATAGTTGGAATTATCCATACCGGTTTGGCTTATGTATTGTATTTTGAAAGTATTGCAGTACTTAAGGCTCAATCGGTCGCAATACTTTGTTATATTGATCCGGTTTCTGCATTGGTTTTATCAGGTATATTTCTTCGTGAAAGCCTGACGTTTTTTGGTATTATCGGAGCTGTGCTGATTATAGGTTCGGCGATGCTGAGCGAAATATTATAAAAATATAATATCGGAATAAAAATAAATAAGCTGATTTTGTTTTATATGTAATATTTTTTTGTATACTTGATACTTAATATAGATTTATTATTGATAAAGGAGAGACATAAATTGGAACTTTTAAATAATTATAAATTTTTTGAATGTGCAAGACCTTTTGTAAAATGGGCTGGAGGAAAAGGCCAGTTAATTGATATATTTCAAAAGTTTTATCCATCACAGCTTTTTGAAGGATATATAAAACGTTATATAGAACCATTTGTTGGTGGAGGAGCTGTATTGTTTGATGTTTTACAAAAATATGAAATTGAAGAAGCTTTTATTTTTGATATAAATGAAGATTTAATAAACGCTTA
>CAZIHC010000231.1:0-4170 GCA_964538605.1 uncultured Herbinix sp.
GGTGTTCTCTTATTTTTATTCCTATTTGTCCTACAAAAATTTTACGCTAAGCAAGCAAATCCTCTATCTGCTTTTCCAGATCTTCGATATTTCCGTCGTTATAAATAACTTTATTAAATTTCCTGAAGAAATCTTCTTCCTTGCACTGGCTGGCAAAGATAGAGTCTATCTTTTCATCGCTGTAACCTCTGCTAATCTTAAGCCTTTGTCTCCTTATATCCGCCGGACAATGGACATACCAAACCTCATCACATACCGAATCATATCCGGACTCTATCATCAATGCAGTTTCTATTATACAATAGGGTACATTCTTTTCTGCCCTTTTTACTTCAATTTCTTTTTTTACTTCTATAAGAACATTCGGATGAGTAAGACTGTTAAGCTTTAATAGTTTTTCCCTGTCGTTGAAAACAATCCCCGCCAGCCTGCCTCTGTCGATGGTGCCGTCTTCATTTAAAATTTCCCTGCCGAAATACTCCACCACCCCATCGTAGCTGATGCCTCCGGGCAGCATCTGCTCATAGGCTATCCTGTCCGTATTAATAACATGGGCATTATGTTTTTTAATCATAATATCAGCCACCAGAGATTTGCCGCTTCCTATCCCTCCGGTTATACCGATCACTTTCATGCGTTTCAGTCCTTCCTTTGTGCGATCCTTTATTTTGCCTCATACCAGTTATTGCCGACTTTTACTTCCGTTTCCAAAGGCACTTTTAACCTGGCTGCCCCCTGCATCTCCTCAGTCATAATTTTCTTGACTTCTTCTACTTCATTCTTATGGGCTTCAACCAGCAGTTCATCATGAACCTGAAGTATAAGGCGTGACCGCATATTGTTGTCTTTCAGCCTTCTGTTAACCCTGTTCATGGCAATCTTTATAATATCTGCCGCGGTTCCCTGAATCGGAGAATTCATGGCTACCCGTTCCCCGAATGACCTTTGCATAAAATTGCTTGAGGTAAGTTCAGGAATAGGCCTTTTTCTTCCAAAAAGGGTTGTGGAATATCCGTCTTTTTTGGCTTTGGCCACTAAGCCATCCAGGTATTCTTTAATCTTCGGATATGTTTCAAAATATTTTTCAATATATCTTTCCGCTTCTTTTCTGGTAATGTTTAAGTCCTGTCCCAGGCCGAATGAGCTTATCCCGTAAATAATACCGAAATTTACGGCCTTTGCATTGCTTCTCTGAAGCGGGGTTACCTCTTCAAAAGGAGTATGGAATACCTCCGATGCGGTAATCCGATGGATATCCTTTGCTTCATTATAGGCATTAATCAGCCGTTCATCCCCGGACAAATGGGCAAGAACCCTAAGCTCTATCTGAGAGTAATCCGCATCCAGGAATACATAGTCTTCTTCAGGGATAAATACCTTTCTTATCTTTCTTCCCAGTTCCATCTTTATGGGGATATTCTGAAGATTAGGATCGGTACTGCTGATTCTTCCTGTCGCAGCCGTGGTTTGGTTAAATTTTCCGTGAATCCTGCCATCCTCCCTAATATATGCTGCAAGGCCGTCCGCATAGGTGGATTTAAGCTTTGTCAGCTGCCTGTACTCCAAAATCATGGATATTACGGGATGTTCACCCTGCAGTTTTTCAAGCACGTCTGCGGCAGTAGAATAGCCTGTCTTGGTTTTTTTTGCAAAAGGGAGCCTCAGTTTTTCAAAAAGGATTACTCCCAACTGTTTTGGCGAATTGATATTAAAAGTTTCCCCGACCAGTTCGTAAATCTGTTTTTCCAGAGACTGAATTCCCACTTCAAGCTGGTCGCCGTATTCCTTTAAAGCTTCCTTATTAACACGGATACCTCTGATTTCCATGTCATACAGGGTAAAAATCAAAGGCTTTTCTATTTCTTCATAAAGCTTAAGCATATCTGTTTCGACAAGCTTATCCCTTAATTTCGGAGCGGCTGCATATGCCACGTATGCATTATAGCCTGCAAACAGGCCAAACTCTTTGGGGTTACTTTCCATGGCATCCTTATATTTAATTTTTCCAAGCAAATCACCCCGGGACGGTACGGTCATTCCAAGATAATCCCTTGCTATATCATCATAGTTGTAGGTATCCGTTAACGGATTAAGAAGGTATGCCGCAATTGCATTGTCAAAAACAGAATCGTCCTCCGTCACCTTAATAAACTTAAGCTGTTCTTTTAAACCGATTACCGCCAGGCTGATCTTGTCTTTTACCAGATTTTCTACCCTGTCTGTCAGATAATCTTCTGTTATCAGGCCCTGGCGTAAAATAACATATATATCCTTTTCACCGAAACACAAAGATACCCCGAGAAGCTCCCCGTTATCGATAAGCATATGAAGGCCGACCGGCTTATCATTCCCGGATGACACTTCACTTAATACACGGCTAAATATTTTCTCTGCCTCTCCAAGTTCATCTGTTACTTTAAAATTTTCTTCAATTTTTAATGAACGGTTTATTTCAACCGACTGGAATCTGGCAAGCAAACTCTTAAATTCCAAATTTTTAAAAAGAATATAAACGTTTTCGTTATAAATATCTTTTAATACGGCATCTTCTATATTAAACTCCAGATCGCAATCGATACAGATAGTAGCAAGTTTTTTTGATAAAAAGGCCAGTTCTTTGTTTTCTTTAAGTGCATTTGATATCTTGCCGGGTTTTAACTCATCAATATGCTCATAAAGATTTTCGATAGACTTATATTCTTCTATAAGTTTCTGTGCCGTCTTTTCACCTACTCCCGGTACTCCCGGTATGTTGTCTGATTTATCCCCCATCAGTCCCTTCATGTCTATAAACTGTTTGGGCGTTACATTATATTTTGCCATAACATCGCTAGCAAAATAATCTTCTATTTCGGTACCGGTCTGTTTGGTTTTCGGAATACGTATCTTTATCTTGTCGCTGGCAAGCTGTAAAAGGTCCCTGTCACCGGAAACCAAAGATACCTGATACCCCTTTTTCTCCGCTTTTGTAGCCAGAGTCCCCAATATATCGTCCGCTTCAAATCCTGGTTTCTCAATAACCGCTATATTCATGGCTTTCAGAAGCTCTTTCATAACCGGAACCTGTTCCCTAAGTTCGTCCGGCATGGGCTTTCTGGTCCCTTTATATTCGTCAAACATTTCATTTCTGAAAGTCGGGTGATGGGTATCAAACGCTACCGCCAAATAATTCGGTTTTTCCTCATCCAAAATTTTATATAAAATATTTAAAAAACCCAATATAGCATTGGTATGCTGCCCTTTGGACGTCATCAAATCCGGCAGTCCATAAAATGCCCTGAACAATATACTGTGTCCGTCAATTAATACCAGCTTCTTATTTTCATTCATACCGATTTTCGCAGTTTAACCTGCGAAACCTCCTTTCATTCAATGGGTAATGTGGTTACTTCATCCTTATGTTCTTCCAAATACCTGTCCAATTCCATCTTATACTCATCAAACCTGTCTTCCATAAATGAGAACCTCAACCGAAATTTGCTCTCTACTACAGGATTTTCAGATTCTTGAGGATAAAAATAATGCCTGATGCTGAATAAAATAGCCGTGATAATTATTATTGTCACCAAGACACCTTTCTTACGGTAATAATTATATCTTAAATGTATTATTCTTTCCTGGGCCTAAACTATTTTTTCCTGCAGTTCCTGACTGAAATCCTGGGACAGATTTTTATCCTCGTCAAGCTGCTTCATAGCCGTAAGTAATGCATAATATACCTCCAGCTCTTCCCGGCATTCGCTGCAGGATTCTATATGTTTTATGAATTCTTCCAACTCTACAATTTCCAGTTCATCATTGATAAAACGGGTTATCAGGCTCTGAGCTTCCATACAGGTCATAAATATACTCCTTTATAGGGTTGCTAATAATATAATAATAATTCAAATAATATTTTATTTTGATACTTGAAATCTAAATTTAATTGTGATAGAATAAACTGCGTCGGCAAGCGGATGTGGCGGAATGGCAGACGCAGCAGACTCAAAATCTGCCGATGGCGACATCGTGGGGGTTCAAGTCCCTTCATCCGCATTTTTATTATTAAACGTGTTTTTGGTTTATATAGGACATGTCAGATATTTTTTGTAGTCTGATGTGTTCTTTTTATTTTATGGCTCTTTGTCAAGTGTTGGGGTATGATGTGTTTGAATCATGCTAAATTACTTG
>CAZIHC010000232.1:0-4113 GCA_964538605.1 uncultured Herbinix sp.
TAAAACAGGGTTCTGTAAGATTTTGTAAGGCAATTAAACTTGCAATTTAAAATTGTTAATATTATTTATTTCATAAGCTTCCTTGTCACTACATACCTCATACCCGTTGGCTCTTAATACTTCCAGGGCAAGATTTAAATCGGATACTTTCATAATTATGGAAGTATCTTTTCCTGTGGTTGAAAGTGTATACATATATTCTACACTTAATCCCGCATCAAAAAGTATTTTTAAAACTTCATGTAGGGTTCCGGGTTTTTGGGCTATCTTTACGGCTATAACATCAGCCAGACTGGCGGAGAATCCTTCCTCTCTCAAAACCCGCCTTCCTTCTTCCGGGTCGGAGACAATCATTCTTAACATACCGTATTCCGCCGTATCTGCCAGACTAAAGGATGCTATGTTTATATTATGATCCTTTAATACCTTTGTGACGTCTTCCAGTCTTCCCACCTTATTTTCAATAAATACAGACAGCTGCTTTATTAGCATGGTACCCCTCCTTTTACAATCAACTGTTTAACAATACGGTTCTACTCATACAATTTTCTCTTGTCGATAACTCTCTTGGCCTTACCCTCGCTTCTGGCAATGGTCTTAGGCTCAACCAAAGTAACCTTAACAGATAATCCGAGAGCCGACTGTAGTACGCCTGCAATTTTCTTTGTCAAGTTTTCCAGTTCCTTAATTTCGTCTGAGAAGAAACGTTCTTCGACTTCAACCTGGATTTCCAGAACATCCAGATTATTTACCCTGTCAACAATAAGTAAGTAATGAGGGCTGGTTTCACCCAGTTCCAGTAAAGCAGCTTCAACCTGAGACGGAAATACGTTTACGCCCCTAATAATCAGCATATCGTCCGAACGTCCTTTGAATCTTCCGATTCTGGCTATGGTTCTTCCGCATTCACAAGGCTCATATGTAATACTGGTCAAATCTTTTGTCCTGTACCTGAGTAAAGGCAGGGCTTCTTTTGTCAGGGTGGTAATAACCAGTTCTCCGACTTCTCCTTCCTTGCAGGGCTCAAGGGTTTCGGGGTTGATTATTTCCGGCAGGAAATGATCCTCGTAAATATGAAGTCCCTTATGATACTCACAGTCTGCAGCCACACCGGGACCAAGTATTTCACTAAGGCCATATATATCGTATGCCTTAAGATTAAGTTTGCTTTCAATTTCTTTACGCATATTTTCCGTCCAGGGTTCGGCACCGCAGATTGCAGCTTTCAGTTTTATCTTATCAAGCTTTCCTTCCTCTTCAAGGCACTCGGCTATATGAAGCAAATATGAGGGTGTACATGCAATCGCAGTTACGTCAAAATCTTCCATCATGGTTATCAGTCTTTTTGTGTTGCCGGTAGACATGGGTATGACTGTTGCTCCTAAATTTTCAGCTCCATAATGAAGTCCCAGACCACCGGTAAAAAGTCCATATCCGTAAGCCACCTGTATTTTGTCGTTTATTCCTATGCCTGCCATAGCCAGTACCCTGGTTACGCACTCCTGCCATATCTCAATATCTCTTCTGGTGTATCCGACTACGGTAGCCTTGCCGGTTGTACCGGATGAGGCATGTATCCTGACAACCTGGGATTGGGGTACGGCAAACAGACCGAAAGGATAATTTTCTCGAAGATCTTCCTTTGTGGTAAAGGGAAGCTTATGCAGGTCCTCTATCCCTTTGATATCTCCCGGTTCCAAACCTAGCTGCTGCATCTTTTTACGATAAAATCTCACATTATGATACACATGGCTTACCGTCTTTTTTAGCCTGGCACTTTGCAGGTTTATAAGTTCATCCCTGCTCATACATTCTTTGGTTTCATTCCATATCATAATATATCCTCCTGTTCGGCAACCGAATATCCCTTATTGGTTAATAATCTCTTAGTCTTTTCCAGGTCTCCGGTATTTAAAATTATCAAAGGAGCTTTTTTGTTGCGAAATACTACTGAATAGATGTAATTTATCCCAAGTCCTTCATTGGCTATTAACTGCAACATATCATTCAAAACCCCGGGCTTGTCTTCAAGCTCTACGGTAATGGCATCCGACACGGTAACCGCATACCCGTTCTCAATTAAATATTTTTTTGCATCGTCCGGTTGGTCTACTACTATTCGTAATATGGCAAATTCCGGTGTGTCAAATGAAGCTATGGCCCTCAAATTTATACCATGTTCTTTTAATATTGCGGTTACTCCCGCAACACTGCCGATTTCATTTTGAATAAAAACGGACAACTGCCGGATCATAAGTATACCCCCTCCCTTTATTTAATTTATACGATTCCTTTATATGATATGTAATTAAATCAATAATAGCAGCCTTTAACATGATAAATCAGGCACAATAATATAATTATAACCGTTAAAATTTTAATCACTTATACTATATCCGATCTCAAAAGCCCTTTTGTTTATATCAATGGTCTTTGGCGGTACGGTCTTTTCAATTACAGTCAGCCATTCTTCCTTAGAAAAGTCCATATGCTTAGCTGCCATACCGAGTACAATCATATTGAATACTTTGCTGTTGCCGAGCTTTTTTGCCTCTTCTATGGCATTTATCTTATATATTTTATGACCGGAAGAAAGGTTTTCAATAATATCAGAAGGATATTTTGCTGCCCCTATGACAACCGGCATAGGATCAATTCTTTGGTCATTTAAAATTATTACACCGTCTTTTTTAAGAAAATGTGCATATCTTAAGGCTTCCAATTTTTCAAAAGCTATCAGGATGTCCGCCTGTCCTTCCTCGACGATAGGTTCATATACTTTTTTTCCGTATCTTACGAAAGTAACGACACTGCCGCCCCGCTGTGCCATCCCGTGAACCTCGGAAAGCTTTACGTCATATCCTGCCTGGATAGTAAGACCGCCAAGGATTCTGCTGGTAAGTAATGTCCCTTGTCCGCCTACACCTACAATCATAATATTCTTTGTTTCCATGGTTGTCCTCCTATCTTACCTTGATACTGCTTATAGCATTGAATTTACACAAAGATTCACACAGGCCGCAGCCGTTGCACATGGTATCGTTTATAACGATCTCGCTGTTTTCCGTCTTTGTAATGGCAGGACATCCGGGTTTCATACATTGCCCGCATTTCTTGCAGTTTTCCTGGTTTACGGTATACTGCTTTGTTATCGGTGATTTATCAAGCAAGGCACAAGGAGCCTTTGCTATTATGACCGAAAGTTCGTCCGAAGCAACCGCTTCCTTGACCGTCTTTTCCAGCAAATTTATATCAAAAGCATCCACTACGTAAACGTTAGGTACACCTACGGCTTTGCACAGTGCTTCCAAGTCAACCGCATATGTATCCTCTCCTTTCAGGGTCTTTCCTGTTGCGGCATGGTCCTGATGCCCGGTCATTCCTGTAGTGGAATTGTCAAGAATTAAAACCGTACCTGTGCTTTTATTGTATACCATATTTATAAGTGAATTTATACCGGTATGTAAAAACGTTGAATCTCCTATTACAGCCACCCAGTTTTTGATATATTCCTTTCCTTTGGCCTTTTCCATTCCGTGCAGGGACGAAATACTTGCACCCATGCAAATGGTGGTGTCCACTACTCCTAACGGCGCAACAGCTCCCAGAGTATAACAGCCAATATCCCCGGCTCCGTGAATTTTTAGTTTCTTTAATACGGAATAAACACTCCTGTGAGGACAGCCCGGGCACAATATAGGAGGCCTGTTAGGCAATTCCGCTGCCGGAAGCAAAGATATATTTTCACCTTTTATGGCCCGTCTTAACATATTGGCGGAATACTCTCCCTGTACCGTAAGAATATCTTTTCCTATGGCATTAATCCCCCAGGATTTTACCTGTTCTTCAATTACCGGGTCCAGTTCTTCTATTATATAAATGGTTTCTACCCTGGATGCAAACTCCTCAATCAGTTTTCTCGGCAGAGGATTTACTATTCCCAGTTTTAACACCGAAGCTTCCGGAAGAGCTTCTTTCACGTATTGATAGGGGATACCCGAAGTGATAACGCCGATTTTTGAGTCTTTGTATTCAACCTTGTTAATCGGAAAATCGCAGCTGTCTTTTATAAGCGCAAGCTCTCTGCTTTCTACAACCAGATGACGCTGTTTT
>CAZIHC010000233.1:0-4097 GCA_964538605.1 uncultured Herbinix sp.
TACAGCCATATAAAAATCGGTATAATGGTCGGTATTGTAATGGGCATTCATGGTATCCTGTATATGATTACAAACGGAATTGTGTTTGATCCTTTAGATATAGTAAAATACCTGCCTGTATCTTTTTTCTATATATTGTCCATGCTAATAGGATATTGGGGCCTTAGATATATAGAGTTATCCATATCATCTCCGGTTCAAAATTCATCCGGAGCCATTACTGCAATTGCATTATTGATACTCTTCCCCCAACAACTACGTATCATTGATATAACCGGTATATTATTGATAACCGGAGGTGTTGTCGGCCTTGCAATACTGGAAAAGAAAATGCAGGACGAGGCCCTTAAGGCAGAAAATGTGACCGTAGATCCCAAATACCAGATAAGCTTTTTGGCTATAACATTTCCTATCCTCTATGCGGTTTTGGATGCCGCGGGAACCGCAGCCGACGGTATTTACCTTGACAAACTTAATCTTATCAGCGAAGACGCCGCATTGTTGGCTTATGAATTTACCTGGCTTATTTATGCTATAATATCATGGATATACCTTACTGTTATTAAAAAACAAAAATTCAATGTCTTAAAGCAACCGGTCAGATTGTCCGCAGCCGTTTTTGAAACGATAGGACAATTCTTTTATGTATTTGCCATTTCAAATAATGCGGTTGTGTCCGCTCCCATGATTGCATCATACAGCATAGTTTCGGTAATTCTGTCAAGAATATTCTTAAAAGAAAAACTAAGCAAACTGCATTATATTTTGATTGTTATAGTTATGATCGGTATAGCTGTTCTTGGGATTGCCGAAGAGCTGTAAAACATATTTTATAACATAATGTAAAATAAAAGCCAATGCCGACGGATAGTCTTTTGTCCACACGGCAACGGCTTTTTTTGATAATTATCCACAATATGAAATCAGATTATCACTTATTATCCGCTTCATATCCTTTTATCTAAACAATAGGCTCTTACATCTCAAATATTTTCAAGCATTTCTATAATATCGCTGGCTTTTGGCGGACAACCCTTAACATATTTATCGCACCCTGACGTGCATTGGCCTACTCCCAGACCATTTAATTTCTTGCCTTTAAATCCCTGTCCTATTTTTATCTTGTCAGCCTTTATTTTGCTTACTTTGTCCAAAGCATATATAAGAGAAGCATAACAGGCCGAGCAGGCACCGTTCTCCTCTATGTATTTGCTTAACCTGGTAACTGCCGATTTATGTTTAGTATTTACAACCGGCCTGTTTTCACTGTTAAATTCTACAATTTCCGTATCCTCATCAACGTATTTTCCCAATCCGTAATCTCGTGCCATGCGAAGATAGCCTATATCGTCCGGTTTATATCCGATAAGCTGCGCTCCGTATGAATCCAGTAAAACCGGGTCAAAGCCAAGCATTATCCGGTTGGCGGTTACGGGATGTCCTCCTTCTTCAAAGGACAAATCCCCGCAGACGGAGTCTACAATATGAAGCGCGGGACGTAAAATGGCATTCAGTGCCGCAATAGGCTTATGCAAACCTAAGGTATGATATCTTCTTTTTTCACTGTCAGGTATACATCCTTTAAGATTTTTTAAACAGCAGGTCAGGCCTGTCTGACAATGGCCTTTAAGCACCGGAACATTTATCAGGTAATCTACCGATACGGCACTTTCACACACCTTTATTGCAAGACCCTTACTCTCTTTTTCTACAGCACTGTCCCGTTTCGTATCAATCAGTTTTACATTATATTTTTCCGCCAGCAGGGTATATCCGCAATTTCTGAAAGCTTGTTCTGTGCTGTCCCCTACCCATGCTCCTTCCAAAATACATATATTATGTACTCCTGCATCTTTGAGATATTGTATAATCCCTTCCACAATTTCGGGATGGGTTGTTGCTCCTTCATCGGCCGGGCGGGATACTACCAGGTTAGGTTTTACACCTATCTTCATATCCGGACTTAACTTTGAAGCAATGTCGGCTTCTTTCATTAACTCATAGGTCATTTCCTGCAGGTTGGTGCCATAATTAATATATATATCTGCCATTACACCACTTCCTTTACATTATGGTTTAGGACCGAAATATTAAGTCATTGTATCTTAAGGCATCCGGGCAAATCGAAAAAGATTTGCCCGGATGCCTCATAATGATGAATTCTTTGTACTTGTGCGTTTGAACTACTGAATTATTACAGCAATACATTTTCTGTATTAATCATTTTTATACTTAATTTCATTTATTGTTCCCTTATCCAGTTAAGCAATTCTTCTTTGGCATAGGATATGGCTTTTGCCACACTGCCCTCTTCAAAAGGTACGGACAAATTGGCTAATTTAAGCAGGTTCAGATAGTTTGTGCTTCCGCCGGCTTTGCACAATGCCAGATAATCCTTCCATGCCTGTTCTCTGTTTTCTGCATACCGTTTCTTTAGCTCCATAGCTCCCATTGTTGTCAGGGTATAGTTTATGTAATAGAAAGGATAGAGGAAGATATGCAATTTATGATACCAATATCCACCCCTTTCCATGAATTCATCACCGTCGTAATCCCTCCAGGGCATATACTTTTTCTCAAGTTTATGCCACTCCATGGTCCGTTCCTTCGGTGTAAGATTCGGATTGGCATACATAATATGCTGGAATTCATCAACGGCAACTCCGAAAGGTACAAATGTTATAGCATCCTGCAAATGGGCGTGTCTGAATTTATCTGCATCCTTACCAAAGAACCGCTCGGCATAAGGATAAGCAAACTGCTCCATAGCCATTGAATGAATTTCTGCAATATCCGTACTGACAGAATAATAATTTATAGTTTTTTGCTCTCTCATGGCCATGTATCCGGCAAAAGCATGCCCAAGCTCATGGGTCAGTACTTGTATATCAAATATCGTTTGATTAAAACAAGAGAACACATAGGGTGCCTTATAATCAGGCAGATACGTCATATACCCGGTTGAGGCTTTATTGGGCTTGTTTTTAAGATCCATCAGCTCATGCTTTATCATAAAATCAATAAACTCCCCGGTCTCCGGGCTCATCTCGTGATACATTTTTTGGGCTTCTTTTACCAGATATTCGTCATCACCTGCCGGAGCCGCATTACCGTCCGGGAAAATGAATTTTTCGTCGTATACCCTAAGCTTATCTACTCCGATTCTTTTTGCTTGCGCCCTATAAAGTTCCTCACACAAAGGTACTATTTCCTTTAAAACCTGCTCGCGAAATGCAGCTACTTCTTTTTGGCCGTAATCGCTTCTTTGCTGCTGCATATACGCAAGAGGAATATAATTCTCATAGCCTAAAGCCCGGCCCATTTCATTACGTATTTTTACAAGCTCGTCAAAAATTTGCTCCAGCTCTTCTTCATGAGAATGATAAAAATCGGAATAAGCTTTAAAAGCCGCTTTTCGTACATTTCTGTCAGGATGCTCAAAATATTTCTGAATTCCATACAGGTTCAGGGTCTTTCCGTCAAAATCAATCTGAGCTGTAGCCATAATCTTCTGATAACGCATGGTAAGTTTTGATTCCTGCTGCATATAAGGAACTAATTCTTCTTTAAATTTATCTACTTCCCTTTTTTCTATAACTAAAAATTCCGGCCCGTATTCCGCATTAATTTCATCGGTAAACTTGCATTCAATCAGTGCCTTGCTTACTTCGGTCATAGCAACAGAAGCTTCCGCCTCACGGTTATTTATATATTCTACTTCTTTCTCATAAAACTCATCGGTAGTATCCAAAGTATTGCGTATGTAAGCAATGGTTGTCATTGTGGCAATAGAGTTATATAGCTTCTCCCTTCTGTCGATAACTTCCTTTATGTCACTATAAGATTTGGCGTTTTTAATATCTTCAACCATCTTTTTGCATTCTTCTTCAATCCTATCGTAATCAGGTCTTACATACTCAAGTTTTGAAAATGTGAAATCCTTCATCTGAACATCTCCTTTTTCATAAATATATTAATTAAAATATAGCATATTAATCCTAAACTGTATATTTATTTTTGAAAATTATACTTAATTATCTACAAACACATATGACCAGGGCATTTATTTAGAATACGGTAATATCGGCACAGGTTAA
>CAZIHC010000234.1:0-4067 GCA_964538605.1 uncultured Herbinix sp.
AATTATGGATGATTTCCACTATAGGTGTTGCATTTAATATTGCAATTTACAGAAATTTTTAACTTTAAATAAGGTTTGAGTTTTTGTCCAGCATTTCTTTAATTATGCCCTGCACATAAGAACCGAGATGTTTTTGCTGCTCCTTGTCCAATTCTTTGGGATAAATAGGCTTGCCAAATTCGACGACCACCTTGGCGGATTTAACCCAAGGTATATGGTTTTCAAATATTTCATCAGTATTGGTTATGGCTACGGGTATAATGGCACAGCCGGTTTTTTCGGCAATCTTAAAACTGCCTTCCTTAAAAGGAAGCATCTCTTTTCCTTGGTTACGGGTTCCTTCCGGGGATATAAAAATTGAGTAACCTTCCTTAACCTGTTCGATTGCCTGCAATATAGTCTTCATGCCCTGCCGGATGTCGCTTCTGTCAAGGAACAAACATCCGAGCAAACGCATCCATGTTCTTAATATGGGGATTCTTGCTATTTCTATTTTTGCCATATAGCCTGTCAGCGTCGGCAGGCTTACAAAAGTTACCGGTACATCAAAATAGCTTCTGTGATTGGCAATATATAAGACAGGTTCGTTTTTTGGAATATTTTCCTTGCCGATGACGGTTCGCTTTACACCGGCAAGGAATAATACCACATGAAAGGCGGCAGTTACTATTTTTTGCGAACTGGAAACTTGCGCACGTCGATTAAATTTTCCGATTATAAACTCAATTATGAATAAAGGGATGCTTATTATAAAAAACATAAGCAGAAACAAAAGAAGTAAGATAAGTCTCATTGCTTACCTCCAAATTTAAAGGGTATAAAGGTACAGCAATCTCAATTTACAATATCTAAATCCGAAACTTGCCCACCCCAAATATCAAAGGGAACAGGAGTAGGAGTAAGATCTGATATATTGCCTGAATTGTTCTGATTGCTGCCCATATTATCTAAAGCGGAATCCGGTTCATTAAATTCATCTGACTGATCTTCGGGATTCCCTTCAAAATCATCATTTGAATTACCGGTTTGTGTATTGTCATTGCCTTCTGTTTTATCTGGCAAGTCTGTCGGCAAATCCTCCGGCAAATCAACAGGAATGTCTTCAAATCCGTCTTCCGGTATGTCGGCAGGAATATCATCTGTCAAATCATCCGTCAGATCATCCTCCGGTTCGTCTTCGGGAACAGGAGTAGGAGTGACAGGCGGTTTATAGTTCAATAGGTCCGCATATTTCTTTTCAAAGTCAAAACCCTCACTCGGAACATAATTGTAATATTCGTCCAAAGTAAGGTTATTGGTATAAAGATATGTGGCTAATTGTTTGCCCACATACCTTATATGCCACGGCTCATATGCATAACCTGTAACTTCCTCACGGTCTTTGGGATACCGTATAATAAAACCGTATTCATGGGCGTGTTCGGCCAGCCATTTGCCTTCGGGGCAATTTGCAAAAGCAGTAACAAGTTTCATTCGGACGGATTTTGAGGAAACATCCATCGCCAGTCCCGTCTGGTGTTCGCTGGTCCCGGGAGCCGCTGAATATTTAAGGGTATGGGTTTTTCCCTTCTTTATCAGATTGTTTAAAAAGATTTCTTTCTGTCTGTCGTAGGACCTGTATCCGGAAATGCCGTATAAGGTATATCCTTCTTTTAATGCTGCGGCAAAAAGTTTTTCTATGGCTTTAGCTGCTTCTTTGCGCATCAGCTTTCTTTCGCTGTAACCTGATATGTCAAAAGGTATATTGGGAATAACCAGGTTATCAGGGACAAAGTCCTTTGGAAGGTTATATTCCTTATTTACAAATACCGTTATACTGTTGGGATCAAGATCAATTTCGGTGGCAGGAGACCATATATCTGTCATTTCGTTATCATCTTCCTCATAAATATCTTCATCATTATCATCATATTCATAATCGGGAGGAATATATGTATAATCGCCGGAATTAATATTATCGTTATTATATGTATCTATGTCTTCTTCATCATCCGGCATGGTGGATGCAGAGGCCTTGCCATAATCGTTATATGCCGGTCTTGATTTATCCGAGTGTGTATTACCGAGTATAAGAACACCTGCCAAAGACAAAATGAATATTGTACAGGCTATTAAAAAAATCTTTGTTTTATCCATATTTCCTCCTAAAGTACGTCAGCTATGTCAGAAATTTTAATAAGATAACAGATATATGATTTCCATAGTTTGTACTATTTATTTATAGTATAACATAAAATTTTCTTAATAAGTATATTAGTTTTTGGTATTTAAGAATTTATACTCTGGCTGTTTAAAAGCTGAGTCTTTAATTGGTATAAATTGTTGGAAAGATCCACGTAAACATTATGGGGATTGGTAAGCCTTCTGCATTCATCCCAAAGAGTATTAAGCTCTTTAGCACAATACTCGCGAATTTCCATTACCGAAGGAGATGTATATACGCATTCTCCTTTTATAAATACCGGAACAAGCAATTCTCTTAAGATATAAGTGTTGGGCTTCAGATAAGTCTTCTTCCAGGTTGCTATCGGGTCAAACAGCAAAAGGGGCTTATCAGATGTATAATATTCATCGTCCAAAGTGATAAGATCTGCCTTCACTTTTCCGCTCTCTTTGTCGTATATTCTGTAAATTTTTTTATTTCCCGGGTTGGTAACCTTCCATTGATTTTCCGAAAGTTTCATTTTGGGAATGAATTTATCGCCCTTTTTTATGGCAGAAAGTTTATAGACTCCGCCAAATGAAGGACAGTCTTTCGAAGTGATAAGCTTGGTTCCGACACCCCAGGAGTCAATTTTGGCTCCCTGAGCTATTAAAGAATCAATTACATATTCGTCAAGATCGCTGGAAGCCGTTATTTTGGCATCGATAAAGCCTGCTTCATCAAGCATTTTTCTGGCCATTTTGGACAGATAAGCCAAATCTCCGCTGTCTAAGCGTATGCCGTATTTTTCAGGCATTCTGCCGCTTTCGCGGAGTTCTTTAAAGACTGTTATGGCATTGGGTACACCGGAACGAAGGGTATCATATGTGTCTACCAATAAAGTCGTATTGTAAGGATAAAGTTCGGCATATTTTCTGAAAGCCGTAAGTTCATCGTCAAAACTCATAATCCAGCTGTGGGCATGGGTGCCTAAAGGAGGCATGTCATACAGCTTAGCCGAAAGAACGTTGCTTGTACCTATGCAACCGCCTATTACTGCAGCCCTTGCTCCCAATGTTCCTGCATCCGGTCCCTGAGCCCTTCTTAAACCGAATTCCATAACCGGGGCACCCTTTGCGGCATATACCACACGGGAGGCCTTGGTGGCAATCAAACTCTGATGGTTAATGATATTAAGCAGGGCAGTTTCTATTAGCTGGGCTTCCATGATAGGAGCAACTACTTTTATCAGAGGTTCCATGGGAAATACGACAGTTCCTTCCGGAATGGCATAAATATCACCGGTAAAACGAAATTCTTTCAGGTAATTAAGGAAACCTTCATCAAATGTTTTTAATGAACGCAGATATTCTATATCGTCCTCAGTAAACCTGAGATTTTTTACATAGTCTATTACCTGCTCCAGTCCTGCACATATGGCATAACCGCCGTTACATGGATTTTCCCTGTAAAACAGATCAAATACAACAATATCGTTCATATTGTTGTTGAAATATCCCTGCATCATGGTAAGCTCATAGAAATCGGTCAGGAGGGTTAGGTTTTGTTTGCTCATTTTATCACCTTCGTTAAATAATAATATTCGGTACACATTTTTACTTTATATTAGTATTTATAATAACATAATGTAATTATAAGAAAAACACAAAAAGTCATTGTTTACTTTGCAGCATATCATTCAAGATATACCAAATATTTATTAAAGTCAAGAAAATACCCACAATCTTATATTTAAATAATGTATCAAATATATGATAATTAATTCAGACCATTTGTTTACATTAATTCTTAAGCTTGAATAACCTTAACGGCAGCATTAATATTTTGGGCAAAATAGTACGGTAAATTAACTTAGCGTAAAATTTTTGTAGGACAAATAGGAATAAAAATAAGAGAACACCAA
>CAZIHC010000235.1:0-4056 GCA_964538605.1 uncultured Herbinix sp.
ACTTTAAGAAGAGCCTTTCGTATAGCCAAGTCAGGAAGGCCGGGACCCGTGCTGGTAGACATTACCAAGGATGTAACCGCTCCTACCAATAAGATTGAATATACAAGGGTTGACATCCCTCCGATTCAACGAAGCTCGGATCAAATAACGGATGAAGATTTGAAAGAAGCCGTTAAAATGATCAGCAAGTCCGAAAAACCCTTCATATTGGTAGGAGGCGGTGCAGTCATATCCGATGCATACGATGAATTAAAAGAATTTGTAGAAAAGGTTGATGCACCGGTTGCCGATACCTTGATGGGAAAAGGTGCATTTGACGGAACCGATTTCAGATATACAGGCATGGTGGGTATGCACGGTACAAAACCTTCAAACTTAGGTATTACCCAGTGCGACCTTCTTATTGCTATCGGCGTAAGATTTTCCGACAGGGTAACCGGCAATGCAAAGCAGTTTGCCCGTAAGGCCAAAATTCTTCATATAGATATAGATCCTGCCGAAATCAATAAAAACATCATATCACATCATTCGATAGTAGGAGATGTAAAAGAAGTTTTAAAGAGATTAAACAGCATGCTTGACAAGCAGGATCATAAGGAGTGGCTGGCTCATATTTCGGATATGAAGGCCATGTTCCCTATGACTTACAGAAAAGATATTTTGACGGGACCTTATATTATAGAAAAGATATATGAATTAACCGAAGGTAAAGCAATTATAACTACCGAAGTAGGCCAGAATCAGATGTGGGCAGCCCAGTATTATAAATATACTTCACCGAGAACCTTTATTACCTCAGGGGGCTTAGGCACCATGGGTTACGGACTGGGAGCCAGCATCGGAGCCAAGGTAGGAAGACCTGATGCAAAGGTAATAAATATAGCCGGCGACGGATGCTTCAGAATGAACATGAATGAATTGGCGACAGCGACCAGATATAATATTCCTATCGTAGAAGTTGTCCTGAATAACAGGGTACTGGGAATGGTTCGCCAGTGGCAGACCTTGTTCTACGGCAAGAGGTATTCATATACGGATCTTAATGATAAGGTTGACTTTGTAAAACTTGCACAGGCTTTGGGAGCAAAGGCATACCGCATTACAAGACCGGATGAAGCGGAAAGCGTACTTAAAGAAGCTTTGTCACAGAATGAACCTGTACTGGTAGAGTGTATCATAGACTGCGACGAAAAAGTATGGCCGATGGTTGCTCCAGGGGCACCGATAGATGAAGTATTCACGGAAGAAGATATAAAAGCAAACTAAATATCGGAAAAGGATTGACAAAAAAATAACATAGTTCTATAATAAAATCTATACTTTATTTAACTAAAGTTATATCAAATTGCATTGAAACAGTTAATAAGGGAGGATATGATAATGGGAAGAATTTATAATTTTTCGGCCGGACCTGCCGTGCTTCCCGAAGAGGTATTAAAGGAAGCGGCAGAAGAAATGCTTGATTACAAAGGCACCGGAATGTCTGTTATGGAGATGAGTCACAGATCAAAGGCTTTTGAAGAAATCATTCAGGAAGCCGAAAAAGATTTAAGAGAACTGATGAACATACCGGACAATTATAAGGTGCTGTTTGTGCAGGGAGGAGCTTCCCAGCAGTTTGCTGCGGTTCCTATGAACCTTATGAAAAACAAGGTGGCAGATTATATTGTTACCGGACAATGGGCCAAGAAGGCATATCAGGAAGCATGTTTATACGGAAAAGCCAATATAATCGCATCTTCGTCAGATAAGACATTTTCTTATATTCCTGATTGCTCAGATCTTCCTGTATCCGAGGATGCGGACTATGTTTACATATGCGAAAATAACACCATTTACGGAACCAAATTTAAAACTCTTCCGAATACAAAGGGTAAACCCCTTGTAGCAGACGTATCCTCCTGTATATTGTCAGAACCGGTTGATGTTACTAAATACGGGGTTATGTTTGCCGGAGCACAAAAAAACATCGGACCCGCAGGCGTGGTAATTGTTATTATCAGAGAAGACCTGATAACGGAAGATACTTTACCCGGAACTCCTACCATGCTTAAATACAAGATTCATGCAGATAACAATTCCTTATATAATACTCCTCCTGCATACGGTATTTACATTTGCGGCAAAGTATTTAAATGGGTAAAGAAAATGGGCGGCCTTGAAGTCATGAAGAAAAGAAACGAAGAAAAAGCTAAGATTCTTTATGACTTCCTGGATGAAAGCAAGCTGTTTAAAGGAACAGTTGCAAAAGAAGACCGTTCCCTGATGAACGTTCCTTTCATAACCGGAAGTGAAGAACTGGATGCAAAATTCATAAAGGAAGCAAAAGCCGCAGGATTTGAGAACCTTAAAGGCCACAGAACCGTAGGCGGTATGAGAGCAAGTATTTATAATGCTATGCCAATCGAAGGAGTTAAGGCTCTTGTTGAGTTTATGAAGAAATTTGAGGATGAGAACTTATCCCGGTTATAAAATTTGTGGATAAAAGCGTGAAAATTTACTGCTGTTGTTGACAGTGCCCGGATAAAATAAATAATCTGTATATGAAAGGAGAGTTATCCATATGAAATACAGTTGTCTTAACCCGATTGCACCGGTGGGACTAAATATTTTTACTGATAAATATCAAAAGACGGATAATGTTGACGAAGCGGACATTATACTGGTCAGAAGTGCATCCATGCATGATATGCAGTTTTCCGACAACTTAAAAGCAATTGCCAGAGCCGGAGCCGGCGTTAACAATATTCCTGTGGATTTATGTGCGGAAAAAGGTATAGTTGTTTTTAATACTCCCGGAGCCAATGCCAATGGAGTTAAAGAACTGGTAATTGCAGGTTTATTGCTCGCCCCCCGTGATATAATCGGGGGTGTCAATTGGGTTCAGACCATTAAAGACCAACCGGGAGTGGCAAAGTTAGTTGAAAAAGGCAAGAGCAAATTTGCAGGTAAAGAAATTCAGGGCAAGAAATTGGGAGTAATAGGTTTAGGTGCCATCGGTGTCTTGGTAGCAAACGCTGCAGTGCATCTGGGGATGACCGTATATGGCTATGATCCGTTTATTTCTGTAGAAAGAGCCTGGAGTTTGTCAAGACATGTTATTCCGGTAAATAGCAGGGATGAAATTTATAGAGAGTGTGACTACATAACACTGCATGCTCCTCTGATTGACAGTGGTGATCCGAGCAGCAGTACCAAAGGGATGATAAATAAAGATGCATTCGACAAAATGAAGGATGGAGTTATTATCCTGAACTTTGCGAGAGACCTTCTTGTTAATGATGATGATATGGCCGAAGCCTTAAAATCCGGAAAAGTTGTCAGATATGTAACGGATTTCCCTAATGATAAAACGGCCAATATGGAAGGAGTCATTGCAATACCTCATCTTGGAGCTTCTACCGAGGAATCGGAAGACAACTGTGCAATGATGGCTGTAAAACAGCTTAGGGAATATATTGAGAACGGAAATATTATAAATTCGGTTAATTATCCCAACTGTGATGCAGGTGAATGTTCCGCTCAGGGACGCATAACCATTCTTCATAGAAATATTCCTAAGATGCTGACTCAGTTTACCGGCGTATTTTCTGCTTTAAATGTAAACATAGCGAATTTGGTAAACAAGAGCAAAGGCGATTATGCATACACAGTAATAGACGTAGATTCAGCCATCAACGGTGACGTTATTTCAAAACTTAACTCAATAGAAGGTGTAATTAAAGTTAGAGTAGTTAAGTAAACCGTATAATTTCATAAAATATTTTGGTAATGTTTATTTTTACATAAAGTATTTTGAAATAATATTATGGGGGAAGCGTCTTTTAGCATATGATAACAAATCATTGCCAAAAGAACGCTTCTTCTTTATATGGCATGTTTTTCGGCATAAAATCCGGACTAATAAAATTGCTATTTTGCCATAATTGTTATAATCTTGATAAATTAATTAAATATTAGTAAAAAATTTGCCTATTACTTGAAAATATATTCCATATAAATTATTATAGAAATACTTTATTTCTTGTTTTATAAACTGCAAAATTATAATGAAAT
>CAZIHC010000236.1:0-4052 GCA_964538605.1 uncultured Herbinix sp.
TGAGATACAGCTTCAAACAGGCGACAGTCAGCTTTGTGATGTGATTATCGATAAAGCTGCTTTAGAAGCCATTTATGCCGAAGGGAAAGCCTCGGGACTTGAACTGTTGGAGCAATATGCAGAACTAAAAGTTGCTCAGGCTGATATAAATATAGCGATTCGAAGCGTAAAGACGGGTAAAGACAAAGATTTTTTGCGAAGGGCTCTAGCCCCCTGCAAGAGTCTTGATATAGAAAAGCTGATAGAAAGCGCTGCTATAGGCATGGAAGCGATTTATGATTATTTGACTAGGACAGTTTATTCCGATGCTGTACCGGTTTTAAAAGAATCTGCTCAGGCTTTTGAGCGCTGGTGCGACAATCGGATTATCGAATATATCAAGCCGCAGAAATATAATCCCTTTACCCTGTCACCTCTTGCCGCATATCTTTTGGCAAGAGAGAATGAAATAAAAACGGTTCGAATTCTGCTATCCGGTAAAAGAAACGATATAGCGGATAATGTAATCCGGGAAAGATTGAGGGATATATATGTATAAAGTGGCAGTTATGGGTGACCGTGACAGCATATACGGTTTTGCGGCAATCGGTCTGGATACTTATCCGGTTTCGAAAGCTGATGAAGCGGCAAGACTGTTAAAAGAACTGGCTGATTCGCAATACGCTGTAATATACATTACAGAAAGCCTTCAGTCAGTACTTGAATCTGAGATTGATAAATATATGTCCGAACGCCTGCCTGCCATAATTCCTATTCCGGGTGTATCCGGAAATACGGGAATGGGTATGAGAAATGTAAAGAAATCGGTAGAGCGGGCGATTGGCTCCGATATAATCTTTAACAATAACTAATATACAGAATCAATAAGAAAATTGATATTAAAGCAGGTGAAAAATATGAGTAAAGGCACCGTAAAAAAAGTAGCCGGACCTCTGGTAGTTGCGGAAGGTATGCACAACGCCAATATGTTTGACGTAGTCCGTGTAGGCGAACAGAGACTAATCGGCGAAATTATAGAAATCCACGGTGATCTGGCTTCCATTCAGGTATATGAGGAAACATCGGGACTTGGTCCCGGAGCTCCCGTGGAATCAACCGGTGAACCCTTAAGCGTAGAATTGGGACCGGGACTTATCAGCAGTATTTTTGACGGTATCCAGCGTCCGCTGGTAGATATTATGGAAGCTATCGGTACCAATCTTCAGCGCGGTATTGAAATTCCTGCCCTGAGCAGGGAGAAGAAGTGGCACTTTGTACCCTGCGTGGCTGAAGGTGCAGAAGTTGAGGCAGGGGATATCATCGGTACCGTAAAAGAAACGGATTTAGTTGTCCATAAAATAATGGTTCCTTATGGGCTTAAGGGAAAAATTAAGTCCATAAAAGAAGGAGATTATACTGTTCTTGATACTATAGCTGTTTTGGAAACAGAAGCAAAAGAGAAAAAGAATATTACACTGATGCAGAAATGGCCTGTTAGAAGAGGAAGACCTTATAAACAGAAACTTTCTCCCGATAAGCCCCTGGTTACAGGACAAAGGGTTATAGATACCCTGTTTCCGATTGCCAAAGGCGGTGTAGCGGCTGTTCCGGGTCCTTTCGGAAGCGGAAAAACCGTAGTACAGCACCAGCTGGCAAAATGGGCTGATGCGGATATAGTAGTATATATAGGATGCGGAGAACGCGGAAATGAGATGACAGACGTATTAAATGACTTTCCGGAGCTTAAAGACCCCAAGACCGGAAAGTCATTGATGGAAAGAACGGTTTTGATAGCCAATACGTCGGATATGCCTGTTGCGGCCCGTGAAGCATCCATTTATGTAGGTATTACGATAGCCGAATACTTCCGTGATATGGGATATTCGGTTGCCTTGATGGCGGATTCCACATCCCGTTGGGCTGAAGCCTTAAGAGAAATGTCGGGCCGACTTGAAGAAATGCCCGGTGAAGAAGGTTATCCCGCATACCTTGCCAGCCGTTTGGCACAGTTCTACGAAAGAGCCGGAAGAGTTATATCTCTCGGAAAAGAAGGAAGGGAAGGGGCCCTGTCCGTTATTGGTGCGGTATCTCCTCCCGGTGGTGACCTGTCCGAGCCGGTAACTCAGGCTACTTTGCGTATTGTTAAGGTATTCTGGGGACTTGATTCTAACCTGGCTTACAGAAGACATTTCCCGGCCATTAACTGGCTTACCAGTTACTCCCTCTATGATCTTGGCAAATGGTTCAATGCCAATGTTAACGGCAAGTGGACAGAAAATAAAGGACGCTTGATGAAACTGTTAAATGATGAGGCGGAACTGGAAGAGATAGTAAAACTTGTAGGTATGGATGCCTTATCGGCACCGGACCGGCTAAAACTTGAAGCAGCCAGGTCAATTCGTGAAGACTTCCTTCACCAGGATGCTTTCCATGAAGACGATACCTATACAAGCCTTGAAAAGCAATTTTTGCTTATGGATCTGGTCTTAAAGTTTTATGATATTTCATCTGAAAATCTTAATAAGATTTCAATAGATGATTTGGTCAAACTGCCCGTGAGGGAAAGAATCGGCCGTTTCAAATACGTAAAGAAAGACATGATAAAGAAAGAATACGAGAATATATTGGAGCAGTTAAACAAAGAAATTAAAGAACTTGTACAGAGGGAGGGAGCCTAATGCCAAAAGAATATAGATCAATTCGAGAGGTAGCGGGTCCTCTCATGCTGGTACAGGGTGTAGAAAATGTGGCATATGATGAGCTGGGTGAAATTGAGCTGGAAAACGGCGAAATCAGGCGCTGCAAGGTTCTTGAAATAGACGGCGGCAACGCTTTGGTTCAGCTTTTTGAAAGCTCAACGGGTATAAATCCGGCAACAAGCAAAGTTCGCTTTTTAGGCCGCAGCATGGAGCTGGGTGTTTCCGAAGATATGCTTAGCCGTGTATTTGACGGACTGGGTCGCCCCATAGACGGAGGTCCAGAAATACTTCCTGAAATGAGACTTGATATAAACGGTCGTCCTATTAATCCTGCAGCAAGAAATTATCCGCAGGAGTTTATTCAGACAGGAGTATCCGCCATAGACGGGTTAAATACTCTGGTTAGAGGACAAAAGCTTCCTATATTTTCTGCCAGCGGTCTTCCTCATGCTCAGTTAGCAGCGCAAATAGCCCGTCAGGCAAAGGTTAGGGGTACATCCGAGCCCTTTGCGGTTGTATTTGCGGCTATGGGTATTACATTCGAAGAAGCTAATTTCTTTATAGAATCATTCAGGGAAACGGGAGCTATTGACAGGGCTGTTATGTTTATAAATCTTGCCAATGACCCTGCCATTGAGCGTATAGCAACACCCCGTATGGCCCTGACGGCAGCCGAGTATCTGGCTTATGAAAAAGATATGCATGTACTTGTAATTCTTACAGATATTACAAACTATGCGGACTCATTGAGAGAAGTTTCCGCGGCAAGAAAAGAAGTACCAGGCCGTCGCGGATATCCCGGATATATGTATACAGACTTGGCTTCATTATATGAAAGAGCGGGAAGAAAGAAAGGAAAACCGGGAAGCATTACTATGATACCTATTCTTACTATGCCCGAAGATGACAAGACTCATCCTATACCTGACCTTACCGGATATATTACGGAAGGACAAATTATCTTAAGCCGTGAGCTTTATCGTCAGGGTATAGAACCGCCTATAGACGTTCTTCCGTCCCTGTCCCGTCTTAAAGATAAAGGTATCGGTGAAGGAAAAACCAGAAAAGATCATGCCAATACCATGAACCAGATTTTTGCGGCTTATGCAAGAGGTAAGGAAGCAAAAGAACTTATGGTTGTTCTTGGTGAAGCGGCTCTTACCGAAATAGATCTTTTGTATGCCGAGTTTGCCGATGCTTTTGAAAGAGAATATGTATCCCAGGGATATAATACTAACCGTGAAATTGAAGATACATTAAATCTGGGCTGGAAGTTATTACAGAAGCTGCCCAGAGCAGAACTTAAGAGAATTAAGGACGAGCTGCTTGACGAATTCTACGGTAAGTTTTAAGGAGGGAGGATTTTATGGCTAA
>CAZIHC010000237.1:0-4029 GCA_964538605.1 uncultured Herbinix sp.
CGGTAAGGATAATGATTTTATCATAATTTAACTTTGATATATCAAAATCTTCTCCGATACCGCAGCCGAATGCCGCAATCATGGATTTTATTTCATTGTTTAACAGTATTTTATCTAAGGTTGCCTTTTCTACGTTAAGGATTTTACCCCTAAGAGGAAGAACTGCCTGGGTGCGGCGGTTTCTAGCGGTCTTTACGGTACCGCCGGCAGAGTCTCCCTCGACTATATACAGTTCACATTCTTCCGGTTTTTTTGATGAGCAGGAAGCCAGCTTGCTTCTGGTATCCACATCGTTTAACTGTTTTAATATGGCCGTTCTTGCCTTGTCGCTGGCTTTTCTGGCATTGTAGGATTTCATCGTATTATCAAGAATAGCTTTTAATACTTCAACATTTTTGTCAAACCAGCGCTGGGCTTCCTGGGAAAAGACTTCCTCAACCGCAGTTTTTGCGTCGGTATTTCCAAGTTTAGTCTTGGTTTGGCCTTCAAACTGCGGGTCGGGGTGTTTAATGGATACTATGGCTACAATGCCGTTTCGGACGTCTTTGCCGTCAAAATTCTCATTTTTATCTTTAAGAACCCCCAGTTCCCTTGCATACTGGTTTATAACCCTGGTAAGGCCTGTCTTAAACCCTGTAACATGGGTTCCCCCGTCTACAACGTTTATACAGTTACAATAAGAATTTATTTGCTCCGCAAAATTATTGGTATATTGGAAGGCTATTTCAACTTCAATGTTGCCGCTTTTTCCTTCCAAATAAATAGGTTCATCATGAAGGACATTCATATCCCTGGTCAAATATGAAATAAAGCTCTTGATACCGTGTTCTTCCTTATAGGTCTGTGATATACCGGTATTTTCATCATAAAAAGTCAGTGTCAGGTTTTTATTCAGATAGGATAATTCCCTGAGCTTTTTTTGTATTATTTCGGCTTTAAATTCTACGGTTTCGAAAATGGTATCGTCCGGGAAAAAGATAACTTTTGTACCGGTCTCATTTTTCTTGCATTTTCCTACAATGGGAAGGAGACCGTCTACAAGTTCCGTAACCGGATGACCTCCGTTTATATATTCATCCCTGTAAATATTTCCGTCTCTTTTTATTTCTACAATCATTCGTTTGGAGAGGGCATTTACGACGCTGGCACCTACACCGTGAAGACCGCCGGATACTTTATATACGGAATGGCCGAATTTGCCCCCTGCATGAAGAATTGTATAAACCACACGGGCAGTCGGAATATTTTTTTGAGGATGAATGTCTACGGGTACCCCGCGGCCGTTATCTTCAATCTCTATTCCACCGTCCTTACGGAGAGTAACATTTATCTGGGTGCAGTATCCTGCCAAATGTTCGTCTATACCGTTGTCGATTATTTCCCAGACAAGATGATGAAGGCCTCTTGAGCCTGTGCTTCCAATGTACATTCCGGGACGTCTGCGGACTGCTTCCAGTCCTTCCAAAACAACGATCTGACTTCCGCTATACTGTTCCATGGTTTATATTCCCCTTTTTTAATTTTATAAAATTTATAAATATTTAGAAAATTTCTATATGTAGTTTGCTCTTCATGATTATAACACAAGAGTTTGTATTTTTCTAGTAATTTTGCAATCATATGTTCTCTTAGATACCGATAAAACCTGACATAAGATAAATTAAATGATGTTTTACAGCAAAAAAATTGGTATCAAAATAATAGTTTTATGCAAAAATAAAGAAAATTTTGATTAATTATAAAAAGGGTTTTAAATTGATTTAAAATGATGTATAATGGGAACAATTCTTCAGGACGATTGAATAGTGACGGAAAGGACCGGGTGTCAATATGGACTTATATTTGTATGAAACCCATCTGCATACGGCTGAAGCCAGTGCATGTGCTATATTGACAGGAGCGCAGCAGGCACAGTTGTATAAAAAAGCCGGATATGCAGGTATAATAGTGACGGACCATTTTTTTAACGGAAATACAGCCATACCTGACGGTTTACCTTGGGAAGAACGGGTGAATTTATTTTATAAAGGATATGAGAATGCCAAAAAAGAAGGGGAAAAAATAGGCCTGTCCGTATTTTTCGGATGGGAAGCCAATTATGACGGTACAGAATTTTTAATTTATGGTCTTGATCATGAATGGATGAAAAAACATCCCGAAATGCTTGAATGGTCAATCGAAGACCAATACCGTTATATCCATGAGGCCGGAGGATTTGTGGTTCATGCCCATCCTTTCAGAATAAGGCCGTACATAAAAGAAGTCAGGTTATTCCCGGATTTGGTCGATGCGGTAGAAGTATACAATGTGGGCAACAAAAATTTGGAATTTGATAAAAAAGCCAGCGAATACGCTAAGAAACACAAGCTGCCGGTAACGGCAGGGACCGATGCCCACGGCTTTGAACAGGAGCGAAGCGGTATGGCATTTTATAAACCGCTTAAGGATATAAAGGATTTTATAGAAAATGTAAAATCAGGTAACTGCCGATTAATAATGAATACTTAAATTTACATAAGCTAAAACCGATATTCATAGCAGGGGAGGTTATATATGAAGAAAAAACCGTTTGTAACCTTGGAACAGTTGAAAGAAATAACAAAGCAATATCCTACACCTTTTCATATTTATGATGAAAAAGGAATCCGTGAAAATGCAAGGAGATTAAAAGAAGCTTTTTCCTGGAATAAAGGTTTCAAGGAATATTTTGCGGTTAAAGCCACACCCAATCCTTATATTATAAACATTTTAAAGGAAGAAGGCTGTGGTGTGGACTGTTCCTCATATACGGAACTTATGCTTGCAGAGGCTCTTGATTATTCAGGCGATGGGATAATGTTTTCATCCAACGCCACACCGGCAAAAGAGTTTGTTAAAGCCAGAGAACTGAATGCTATTATAAACCTTGACGACTTTACCCATATTGAATTTCTTGAGAAGGTGGCAGGACTTCCTGATACTATTTGTTGCAGATACAATCCCGGCGGTATGTTCATGGCTTCCAACAGGATAATGGACAATCCCGGCGATGCCAAGTATGGTTTTACAAAGGAACAGATGATTGAAGGTTTTCGTATATTAAAAGAAAAAGGCGTCAAAAGATTCGGTATTCATGCTTTTCTTGCCAGCAATACCCTGACAAATGACTATTATCCTACTTTGGCAGGAATATTATTTGAGCTAGCGGTTGAGCTAAGGGATAAAACCGGAGCGGATATTAAGTTTATCAATCTCTCCGGCGGCATTGGCATACCTTACAGGCCGGAAGACGAACCCAATGATATTATGGCTATCGGTGACGGGGTAAGAAAAGCTTATGAAAGAATTCTTGTTCCTGCCGGCCTGGGTGACGTAGAGATATATACCGAGCTTGGAAGATATATGCTTGCTCCTTACGGTCATCTGGTGGCTACGGCCATTCATCAAAAACATATATATAAGGAATATATCGGACTGGATGCCTGCGCGGCCGATCTGATGAGGCCGGCCATGTACGGGGCCTATCATCATATTACCGTTATGGGTAAAGAAGATGAGCCGCATGTTTATAAATATGATATAACCGGTTCCTTATGCGAAAATAACGATAAATTTGCGATTGACAGAATGCTTCCTAAAATTGATATCGGCGATTTGATTGTTATTCATGATACCGGAGCCCATGGATATGCTATGGGATATAATTATAACGGTAAATTAAGAAGTGCGGAACTGCTTCTTAAAGAGGACGGTTCGGTAAAGCTGATAAGAAGGGCCGAAACCCCTAAGGATTATTTTGCAACTATTGATTTCAGCGATTATTATAAAAAGTTATTTAATTAACAAGTTATTTAACAAAATCTAAAAGATTATTCATAAAAGGATAGTATATTTTATATGCTATAAAGATAAGATATACTGTACGAAAAATGAAATACGCCAACTCTATCAATCAAAATGCCATGCGAAAACAACATGTTTTTGCAGGGCATTGATTGATATTGTCTAAATTTTTCGAAAAACATTGCAAACACTGCATTATTGCTGCAT
>CAZIHC010000238.1:0-4004 GCA_964538605.1 uncultured Herbinix sp.
GCTAACAGGGCCATAACAATGTCATTGAAGTTAAGATCCATGGACGCATCATTTAGGAAGCTTTTTTTGAAAATATCAGAAAATTTTATCATATCATTCTCACCTTTCTGTTAATATCTCTGCACATTATATATTTTGATATGGCACAACCCACCATTTGTCCCGAATGGATGATTTTTCGAATGTAATCCGGTATATAATCGTCATATTTTACTTCCATAACCATCATGCCCTGTAAGGGAACCTTAACCGTTTCATAATCCGGATCAAAAACATCCAAAGAACCTATAGAGGCAGATATATTTTTATCGAATGTTATTCTAACATTTCCCAGTTCATGGACATACGCTTCTCTAAGATATTCCACTACCGTAACCGGCCTTAGCATATTGGCGGTAAATTCCGAGTAAATTTTTTTGCAGATATCTTCGTTTCTTGAAATTAAAAATTCATAATCTCCCTTAAGTATGCTGTCATATTCCTGCCTGGTTAAAACAGCTCCTTCCTTTGAAATATAGTTGTTAAACTTGATTTTGCATTCAAGTTTTATAAGGCTGTCATCGTGATTATAAAGCCTTATCCTGTATTTTTTTCTAAATCTTGTCCCGTTGATCTTTTCATATTCGGCTGAGTTAAACACATCGTCAAAATAAAGGCTGCTTATTAAGTATCCTTCGTCATCTTTCATATTGCTGTCCTTATGAAGTACTTGCCTTAGCCGTTCCCTTATTTCATGGTATACAAATGTGTTTATATAATATTTGTACTCATGTCTTAACTTATGTCCCCTGTAATCCATAAATATCTCCCATCATTTTTAATTGATTTAAACAGATTTTTTGAACTGTACTTTATACTATAAAATTAATTTAATTAATTCGTTTTTTTATCTTCATACCATTTTGTGAAATCCTGATAATTCTTCATTATATATTCGTCAATCCGGTCAATGAAGGCCATATATATGTTAACCGGGATACCCAATGAAACATTGTCCGGATAGATGTTTATCAGCTCCAATAATACCGGCTTATATGATTTTAATAAGGATTTGACTTTTTTGGATGAAAAAGGGCCTAAAGCCAGTTCATTTACTTTATCACGAAGTTTTTCCAGGTTGCCTTCCTGATCCAGATACTTTTTATGCAGGGTAACGTCATTTATTTTATCAAGAAAACCGGGTATTTCCGCTTCATCTTTCATCCATAAAAATATACCGTCAAAATCCCAGGGTAGAAGATACCAAACCGGTAAATTGCTCGGATTGTACAAGAGAAAACCCTTAGATGCTGCATCGGCATTGCCTAGAAGTATATTTACCGCCAGCCATGTAAGATAATTTTCTTCATTAAAATAAGTATAAAATACTTCATTAAAATCTTTGGCAGGATCATTTAAGTCTTTTAGCATACTTAAAAGTTTTGAATGATCGTTACTCTTCCGGATGGCCAGTACGGTTTCAAATTCCTGCTCACTATAATCCGGATCGTTAACATCCTTTAGCTGCGGTGCAAGTTGAAAATTAAAGTTCTCCGCCCTGTATATGCTTCCTTTCTCATCCAGTCCATGGGCTCTTAAATATGCCCTGTTGGGTTGTTCTATATGGGTATATAACCCGTAAGAATAAAATTCATTCTGTGGGCCTGATGCCGACGCATCTTTTATAAACACATTAAGAAAGTCGGTGCGAAAACCCGCTATATTATCCAGATTTTTAATTAGATCGTGGGCCAGTTTATTGGCTATCCGGCTGGGGTCCCTAAGATTTTTATTTAAATTAAATACGGCCTGTCCCCTGTAAGCATAAACTCCGTCCAAGATTTTAACTCTGTATGATTTTGGCGATGCTCCCCTGTTACCCCTTACTCTTATCGTTGCATTAGGAGTTCGCATAACATAATCATCAACTTTCATGTTTTTTGGCAAAAACTGAATATTTGCATCCAGTACGGGGTTTTTTTTATCCCAGTAAGCAGTTATATCAAAGGATGACAGGTCATAAAGTATACCTTCTTCACCCAGAGTCGGAAAAACCGATATGTATACGTTAACATACTCACCGGCCTTTTCGTCGTTATAAACCGATTTATTTTCGGATATCTTAGTATCCTTTTCAGAGCCGCTGCCGTTATTGTACTTTTTCATTTGGCCGGCCAAATCTGCTTTCGTTTCTTTATAATTATTTAGATACAAAGCAAAAAATAATATTATCGCTATTATAAAACTTATACTTAATGCAATTTTTTTCACTTTATCAGATTTCATAATATAACTCCCGATGCAATATATAAAGAATTAACAATATAATACTTCAGATTACATATTTTTTCAACAAACCTTACTAATTTTTCTATTTTTTTATTTTTATCCTGCTTTTTATTGAAAAATAACAATACATGACGGGTTAAAAATATGCAGTTTGAATAAATATTGAATAAAATTTGTGCCGGTATACGATTCTTCCGGTAAATTATTTCAATTAAAAGTCTTAAATGTTAATATATGTAAAAGTTTATCGTTTATATTCCTCACATTCACCGAATGGAGGATTTTAATGTCGAGGCTTAAAAGAATATACTTATTTTTCTTGTTATGCTTCTTATTTTCTATTCATCCTTTCTCAGCCCATATAAAGCATGCGCAGGCTTCAAAATCCCTCTCATTTGTTATTCTGTCCAGTTACAGCAAGACGGTAAACATCGGTGATGAATTCTATATTATAGCCGTTACTTCCAACGGAAAAATCCCGAAATGGTCCAGCAGCAATTCAAAAATAGCATCAGTAAATACTTACGGAAAAGTTACAGCCAAAAAGGAAGGTACTGCAACAATTACAGCCAGGATTGACAATGCGGAAGCTTCCTGCAAAGTTACGGTTAAAAAAACCGATATAACAATAAGTGATACGGCTATAACTATTGAGAGGGGCGAAACTTATACACTGTCAGCAACCGCCTCAAATAATAAACCTGTTGCCTGGACCAGCAGTCATAAAAGCATAGCCGTCGTTGACGATAAGGGAAATGTAACCGGCCTAAAGCCCGGTGAAACCACCGTTACCGCCACAGTTGACGGCAGCAAAGCCACCTGTAAGGTTAAGGTAAAATATCCGACCGTAACTTTGGACAAGAAAAAAGTAACCTTATACCGGGGCCAAAGCATAAAGCTAAATGCCTGTGTATCCTCCGGAGCCGAACCAAAATGGAAGTCAAACAAGAAAAGTGTTGCTATTGTAAACCCCGACGGAACGGTTACCGCCATAAAAAACGGCACCGCAATTATTACTGCCACAGTAGACGGAGTGTCGCAAACCTGTGAGGTAATAGTAAAAAAACCCGAAATTAAGTTAAGCGCTTCGGAGATAACCGTAAAACCCGGACAGAAAGTACTGTTAAGCGCCTATGTATCTTCAGGGAATTATCCTGAGTGGTCAACCAGCAATCCGAACGTAGCCACAGTAGATTCTCTCGGATGGGTAACCGGAGTCAAAAAAGGCAAAGCCTACATATATGTAAAAGAAGACGGCACAAAGGTAAAATGTACTGTTTATGTGACTGATTAAATCACAATAAATCTTATTTAAAATGTGAGGAATATACGGTAAACTAAAGAGGATGTCCCATATAAAGGTTTTAAAGGACATCCTTTCATATTTCCGGTTTTACTGTTTCTTTCTTATCCGTCTAATCGGTAAAATTCATCCATTACTACGAATTTCTTATGTATTTAATCCTTTAATTTATTTTCTGAAGCATTTTAATTTATCGTTTATATTATTTTCGTTATATTTTTTCTGTTTATATTTTCTCTGATATATTTTCTCTTTCATATTTCTTCTTAATAAATTTCTTCTTATAAATTTTTCTTTATATTTTCATTTTTAATTTTAATACTTAAATTTTACTTTAAAATTTAACCCTAGTATCTCCTGTCGTTTTATGTAAATTCTTCTTTTATAATTTTTTAAATTACCTCTTGATTTTTTATTATAAATATGTAATAAT
>CAZIHC010000239.1:0-3977 GCA_964538605.1 uncultured Herbinix sp.
TTCCATGGGCGGAATCGATCCGGAGCGCTATACGGGTTTTGCCTTCGGCCTCGGCCTTACCAGACTTGCCATGATGAAATACAATATCAAGGATATTCGTCTGTTTAACAGCGGCAACCTTAAGCTGTTAAAGCAATTTATCAGATAAACATATTTTTGATAAACATCAAATTTGCTAATTATAATGGAAAGTTTTTAATGAACGGTAATCCGGATATATCGACTTGCAAATTTGAATGAAAGATAAGGAGGATAATGATGTTAATATCAATTAATTGGATTTCCGAATTTGTGGATCTTAGCGGAGTAGATATAAAAGATCTTATCAACCGTTTTACTTTGTCCACTGCGGAAGTTGAAGATATATACGAAAAAGGCAAAGACATTAAAGACGTTGTTGTAGGAAAGATTGTGGAAGTTAACGACCATCCCAACTCAAAAAAGCTTCATCTGGTAAAGGTGGATATAGGATCGGAAGTTGTAGAGTGCGTATGCGGCGCACCAAATGTATATGTCGGAGCCGTAGTACCTTTTGCAAAACTTGGTGGCCGGGTGGGAGACCTGGAAATTAAGGAAGTACCCATAGCCGGTGTTATAAGCCGGGGAATGTGCTGCTCGGAAAAAGAGCTGGGCATAAGTGATGACAATTCAGGGCTTATGATTATAGAAGGAGATTATCCTTTAGGTACCGATATTAAAGAGTTTATGCAGCTTGAGGATATTATTTTTGAAGTGGATAACAAATCCCTTACAAACCGTCCTGACCTGTGGGGCCACTACGGAATTGCCAGAGAAATAGCCGCTATCCTTAAAAGACCTTTAAAACCCCTGGAGCTTGCAGATACTACTGTTTATAGAGATTTGCCTTCTGTTGACGTTAAAGTGGAGGATACCGACAAGGTATATAGGTTCAGTTGTATTACCATGGATAACATTACTAAAAAGAAGTCTCCTGTTAATATGAGAATCCGCCTGACATACTGCGGTATGCGTCCGATTAATCTTTTGGCCGACTTAACCAACTATCTTATGATGGAAATCGGTCAGCCCATGCATGCTTATGACAACAGAAAGGTTAAGGAAATCAGGGTAAAGACATTTAATGAACCGGTTGAATTTTTAACTTTGGACGGGGTACTTAGAAAAATTGATACTGAAACTCTTATGATTTGCAATGCCAAAGAACCTATAGGAATTGCCGGAATTATGGGCGGTGAGTTGTCCTCAATTGCTGACGATACCACATCCCTGCTTCTTGAATCGGCCAATTTTGACGCAACCAGTGTACGCAAATCGGCAATGAGACTGGGCCTTAGAACCGATGCCAGTTCAAGGTACGAAAAGACTTTGGACCCTGAAATGACCGTAACTGCTATAGAACGTTTTATGAAGCTGCTTATGGACATAGATCCCGGAGTTAAGGTTACTTCAAGTCTGACAGATAATTATGTAAAGCGCTATGACAAGATTACAATAGATTTTGACAAAGCATATATTGATAAGTATACCGGAATTGACATTTCTTCCGATATGATGGAAGAAACTCTGAAAAATTTGGGATTTGAGGTAAACCGCCAAGGGGATAACTTCAGTGTAGTAGTACCTTCCTGGAGAGCAACAAAGGATGTTACCATAAAAGCCGATATTGTTGAAGAAATAACCCGTATATACGGCTATGACAATTTTGAAATCAGATCGACCAAGAGCTTGCTTACCCCGGTTCGCCACAGTGTGGAAAGGGACAATGAATACAGGATTAAGCAGTTATTGTCAACCAAATATGACATGAATGAAGTTCACAGCTATATCTGGTATGAAACCAAATTAAATAAGGAGTTAGGAATTGTTACAGAACCCAACATCCGTATAATCAACTCCGTAACGGCAGAAAATGATACCATTAGGGCTACCATGATTCCTACCCTGCTTGGTTTTGTATACAAAAATGTGGATTCGTATTCGGAAATGGGAATGTATGAGATAGGACGCGTAGCCGACGGCCTTAGGGAGGACGGTCTTTGCAACGAAAGAAAACGCCTGGGTATCGTACTTGCCAGCAAAAAAATGAGTGAGAAGGAAGTATTCTTTAAACTAAAAGAAGCAATTGAACAAGTAATTATGGACATAAAAAATATAACTCCGGTCTTTGTAGAGAACAACGAGATTAACAAATATAATTATGTTCATCCCGTCAACTCGGCAGGAATACTTCTTAAAGACCAGGAAATCGGTTATATTTCCGTTTTAAATCCTAAGATCAGAAACAATATAGATAAAAAACTGAATGTAGTTTTTGCTGAAATTGATATTGATGATATGGAAAAGGTAAGTGCGGTTCCTCTTAAATTCAAAGAGGTTTCCAAGTATCCCGGAGTAACCGTGGATTTAAGCCTTCTTGTAGATAAATCCATGCGTTATGAAACTCTGGCAGGATATATTAATGAATATCCTTGCGGATATTTGAGCAAATATTACTTAATCGATATTTTCGAAGATGAAAAGCTGCTTCCCGGAAAGAAGAGCATGACCGTCCGCTTCGAATTCGTATCTATGGAGAGGACCCTGGAAGGCCATGAGATACAGAGCATGGTAGACGGGCTTCTGACTTCACTGAAAGAAAAGCAAATAGAACTGAGATAATCAAAAAAGGTAAACTTATTTAATATACTCAGGATAAATGATATTAGGAAGCAGGTTTTGAAATGACAGATTACTTATAATATAAAATGTTAAAAAGTCTATTAACTTAACTTAATAAAAGGAATAATAAAGCAGGTCCCTGTATAATCATTTCCTGAAAGGGTGAGGAAATGAATCATATAGGGACCAATTCTATTGAAACGATTCGTTTGTTACTCAGAAGATTTACTCCCGATGATTGTTACGATATGTTTAAAAACTGGGCAAGTGATATTGAAACATTGAAATATCTTCCCTGGGGGCCCTATACGGACATAAACGAGACAAAAAGGCGCATTCAAAATTGGGTCGAAAATTATAAGTATCCCGGTGTTTATAACTGGGCCATATACCTTAAGCAGCAAGGAGAGGTAATCGGTTCTATCAGTGTAGAAATATCCAATGATAAGGAAGAAGCCTGTGAGGTAGGATATTGCATCGGGAAGGCTTTTTGGGGAAGGGGGATTATGCCTGAAGCATTAAGGGCTGTTATGCACTATTTGTTTTATGAAGTCGGTTATAAAAAAATTATAGCAAGACATGATGTGCAAAACTACGCATCAGGCAGGGTCATGCAGAAAGCCGGAATGAAGTTTGATAAAATAATATATAATGCCGGCCGCAGACGGGACGGAAGTTTATATGATGTTGCCGTATATGTAAAATACAGGGATGACGAATATTAGATTTTTTGTTTTGCCTTAAGTTAAGTAGTGATATAATATACATTAAATATATCTTAGTTGGTACTAATCGGTAAGAAATATTGGAATGTTTTCTTTTATATTTATATGTATAACTTTTTACTGACATCTTTGCTCTGGTTATAGCGGTTACCTGCTGACTTTATAATGGGACAGGCAGTTAAGGTTTAGATAGATTGCTTAAGTTATAAAGAATATTTTTGATAAATCAAACAGGGTACTATGTACTGACAAACAAGAATGGGATGATCGGAAATGAAACATAATAAGAAAGAACTAAAGATGATTAAAAAGCAGGAAAAAATCCTGAAAAAGAATATGAGAGAAGGTATCAGTATGCTTAAAGAATTTAAAAAGTTTGCCCTTCGGGGAAATATGATTGATTTGGCAGTAGGTATAATTGTGGGTGGTGCTTTTAACTCAATCGTAAATTCTCTGGTAAATGATATCATTATGCCTCTTTTGGGGGTGTTCACAAAAAACATTAATTTCAGCGATTGGTTTGTAGCCCTCGACGGCAAGGATTATGCAACCCTGCAGGCAGCCGAAGCAGAAGGGGCGGCTGTAGTAAAATACGGACTTTTTCTTTCAAAT
>CAZIHC010000240.1:0-3956 GCA_964538605.1 uncultured Herbinix sp.
TTCAATAGTAGTTTGCACAAACTTCAAACCTTTATCCGGTTACTTTTTTCGAAATGCAAATAACTTATAAATTCTTTTAAATTATAAAATTATAATAGAAGCTATATATGCTTTTATAAATCCCTGCACATAGCAAAAATATCAGTATACATATCTTTTAAATCTTTATATCCTCTGATATTTTTATCCTTATTATTTTTTTAAATTTATATCTTTTTAAATTATATATATTTTTATTATTACACTGATATTTAAAATTCCTTTATAAATTCTTTTCTTTTAAACTCTCCATATATTCCTGTAGAGCATCAATCCAATCCTTCATATAATATCCGTGCTCTTCCCTAAGCCTTTTATTGTCCAGGACGGAATAAGCCGGGCGCTTTGCCGGTGTAAGATATTCGTCACTGGTTATCGGTTCAACTTCAACATCCAGTCCTGCCAGTTCAAATATTTTAACCGCAAAACCGTACCAGCTTGTACTGCCTTCACAGGTGGCATGATACTTTCCGTAACTTTCCGTTTCCATTAAGAACATAATAACCCGGGCAAGTTCCAAAGCACTGGTTGGCGAACCTATCTGATCGGATACTACCCGGATTCTTTTGCCTTCACCGGCCATTCTCAGCATGGTTTTTACAAAATTTTTCCCTTTACCATAAAGCCAGGCTGTATGAAGAACGAAAGATTTTTTACAGTACTTAAGGACAAAATTATCTCCTTCCAGTTTGGTCTGTCCATAAACATTGATAGGGTTAGCTTTGGCTTCTTCCGTATACGGAGATTTGGCTTGTCCATCGTATATATAATCGGTGGATATATGAATAAGTTTTGCACCTGTTTTTTCTGCCGTTATTGCAAGATACTTGGGCCCAAGACTATTGATTTTATATGCCAGTTCCTTTTCCTTCTCGCATAAATCCACTGCGGTCATAGCCGCACAGTTTATTATAATATCGGGATTTGTTCTTTGAATCTCATATTCAACGGCAGCTTCATCAGAAATGTCCATCTTTTTAATAAGTCCGTCATCGCTTCCATGGGAATCGGTAAGGTATAACCGATATTCATTATTTTGTTTTAAAAGCCCATTTAAAGCCTGTCCCAGCTGCCCTGAAGCACCCGTTATAAGAATCTTTTTCATATGTTCTCCTTAAATTTCTACATAATATATCATAGTATAAACATTTCAGGATTAAAATACAACCGTTTTCAACTGATCATACCGCCAAGCATACCGCCAAGACCTGTAATAATAAACACAGTAATAAGGCTGCCGATAGGAATGGGTCCTACCCGGTTCATCAGCAATGAAACCAGCATCAGTATGATAAAGTAAAATACTCCGACAACCAAGCCCCATACAAACTTTTTTTGCTCAGTCTTCTTACCTACAAAAAAGCCTCCCATAAAAGTTGAAACTATATACGTAACATTAATTATTGCGCTTATTACGGAACCGGAAAGGTCAAAATTTAACATTAAAAATGAAACTATCAATAATATAATTGCGGTAATAATATAGGAAAAAAGCAAACCTTCCAAAACGTAAATAAATTTTTTATTTTGTGAAACTGCTTTATTCATTTTGCACCCCTTGTTTTCTTCTCTAATAGAATATATTACCAAGAGGTCCAAAATATTCATCTGTCATGCAATCCGTCCACAGAATAGTTGCTGGCCGCATTCCACAAGAGCCATTCCCTATGACCTGAAGCATATACAGCCCCAATCTGCTCACGAACCTGCTTGCCTGTGTAAACCTGATAATTCCGAATCCATGAAGCGGTAAAGTCCTGAAGCCAGGGCCTTACAATTGCCTTATGTTCCCCTTCCGGAATTTGCTCCAATTTTTTCTTTGATGCATTAAGAACCTTTCTGATAATCTGAAACGGTTCCAAATCCGGATATTCTACCCCGTAATTGCCTTCCGCAAAATGAGACGGATAAATCATTGGACAGATATAGTCCAGATATTTTGCCATTTCCACATAATTCTGACCGACCAGGCTTGCATCAATTGAGCTGCTTATAATAGTTCCGTAAACATCCGCCGATACAAAAACTCCTAAAGGCTTTAGCTTTTCGTACGCATATTTTGTAAATTCTATAATAATTTCTTCTTTGGTTTTTTCCTCAGCCAACGGGCCAAAATCAGCTTCAGCCATACCCTTTCCGGTCGAAAAACGGATATAGTCAAACTGTATTTCTTTAAAACCTGCTTCCGCTGCCTTGGCCGATATTTCTATCAGATAGTCCCAAACTTCTTTATTGTAAGGATTAACCCAGCACTCTCCGTTATTGTCCATGTAAATAGAGCCGTCCTTGTTTTTAATGGCATATTCCGGTTTTTTTCGGCCAGATACGGGTCCTTAAATGCAACTATTCTGGCTATCGGATAAATTTCTTTTTCTTCAAACAGCTTCATTAAATCCGCTATATCATGGACGGTATTGGTGGTTGCACCGATTTCATGAGCCATGGTATTTTCCATTTTAAAAGTAATCCTGCCGTTGTCATCTTTTACATCTATCACCATGGCATTTATTTCGGTTGTATCGGCTATTTCAATCAGTTTTTCCCTTTTATCCATAATAGCCCGGGATGTGACATACATTCCTTTAACCCTTACAGGTTTTCTTGGATCTTCTTCCTTATAAACTGCATTACTTTCCTGCCCGTTTTCAGGCTTGTCCTCTGTTTTACCTTCCGTATTATCCGCCGGTTCACCATCCTGCTTATTATCAGTCTTTATATTTTCATTATCCGCCGTTTTATCAGCCTGACTATTATCAGTGATTTTATCATCCTTACCGTTAACCGAATCAGCAGTATCTTCGGCAAAATAATTGCCATCGGTATTATCCGTTTCTATTGCAGATATATTTTTTAAGTTGCCGTTATTTGCTTCATGAGGCCTGTTCTTTCTAAGGCTATAATCCCCACCTGTTTTAATCCTTATGGCATAATAAGTCCCAATTCCTACCAAAAACGCAAGAACAAAAACGATAACAACACCCAGAAATGTATTATAACCCCTTCTTCTCCTACGGTAAGATTTTTCGTAATCTATATACATGTTAATTTCGTTCTTTTTTCTCATGTTTGTACTCCGTTTTCTTCTTATGGTAACTTTTCAGTAATTATATGATAAAGCCATATATTGGGTTAGTCAAGTTCGGACATCTGCTGTTTGGCTTTTGGTACTGGAAGTTTTTAATTATAATAAAAAGGATAGGCATACAACAGATGCTTATCCTTTATTGTTGATGTAAAATATTTTATTATGCATTAAGACCGCAGCATTTTTTATATTTTTTGCCGCTGCCGCAAGGGCACGGATCGTTTCTTCCGATTTTCTTGCCTTTGACAATAGTTCCTGAACTTCTCTGCTCTCTGTAAAGCTCTTTTCTGCGTTCCTCGGTAAGCAACTGGTCCCATTCTTCCAGATTGTACAGCCAGTCGGCTTTGGCAGCTACCATATTATAATAAAGTTTTTCTTTATCATAATTTAAGCTGACTACCGTATCCTTGTCCATCTCTTCAATAGGATTAGGGGTTACCAGGCTGTCATTTATACCGTCAAGAAATCCAACAAAAAGTTTAAGGTCTGTACCAAATTCTTTTGCCAGTTCTTCAACGGTCCCTTCCCAAACCTTGTCCGGATTGGCAAGTAATTTTTTATATATTTCCTTTTCAATATTGAAATAATTTGCCCAGAAAATTTGTCCCGCTCTGCTGTTCATATCATAGGCATAAGCATAATCTCTCCATTCTTGAAGTAGACCCATAATTTCATCCTTCCCTAGTACTGTATTTTATAGTCAGTAATTATATCATATAACCTTCACAATATCCAATATTAAAAAATTTAAAAAAATAATCATGTAATGTATAAATAAAGCAAAACTGTATCATAATAGTAATGTCCTTATATAGAATATTCTGTATAGGAT
>CAZIHC010000241.1:0-1681 GCA_964538605.1 uncultured Herbinix sp.
GCAAAATTTTTGGAACAGAACCTAATATTGTTAAGGAATGTAAAGGCGACAGCCTGGTTGGCATAAAATATGAGCCTTTATTTGACTATTTTAAAGACAAGAAGGATGCATTCAAAGTAGTAAGTGCCGATTTTGTCGGGGCGGATGACGGTGTCGGGATCGTTCATATAGCGCCGGCTTTTGGTGAAGACGACTACTGGCTGTGCAAAAAACATGGTATTTCACTGGTTAACCCTGTTGATGAAAAGGGCAGGTTTACCCAGGAAGTTACAGATTTTTATGATCCCGACAACGAGAAAAATGTTATTGAAATGAATCCTGTAATAATCCGTTTCCTTTATAATAACGGGAAAGCTGTTGCGGACGGAACCATCGAACATAATTATCCTCATTGCTGGAGATGTAAAAATCCCCTGATATATAAGGCAATGGATGCCTGGTATTTTGACATCGGAAAAATAAAGAACCGGCTGATTGAACTTAATGAGGAAATCAATTGGGTTCCGGAAACCGTTAAACACGGCAGATTCGGAAAGTGGCTGGAAAATGCAAGGGATTGGAATATTTCTAGAAACAGATACTGGAGTACGCCCATACCGATTTGGGAATGTGAGGATTGCGGCCACAGGGTAGTTATGGGAAGCATCGAAGAGATATTTAAGGCAAGCGGCATAAGGCTTACCGATCTTCACCGCCAGCATATGGACAAAGTAGAATTTCCGTGTGAATGTTGCGGCAAGACTATGAAGCGTGTGCCTGAAGTTCTTGACTGCTGGTTTGAAAGCGGTTGTGTACCTTTTGCCCAAAAACACTATCCTTTTGAAAATAAAGAGTGGTTTGAATCCCATTTTCCTTGTGATTTCATAGTAGAATATACCGGACAGATAAGATGCTGGTTTTACTATTTGCATGTCCTGGCAGTTGCCTTATTTGATTCAAATGCGTTCAAAAATTGTATAGTTCACGGAACTATTCTGGCCAAGGATGGGAAAAAGCTGTCCAAGTCATCCAAGAACTATACTGATCCCATGCAACTGATGAAGCAATACGGCACCGATTCATTCAGGCTGTATTTGTATCAGACAAGTGCAATGCTGCTCGGGGATTTATTGTTTGATGAAGCGGGAATTCTTGATGCTTATCAGCAGATTATTCTTCCGTTCTGGAATGCCTGCAATTTTTATATTGTATATGCCAATCTGGACGGTTTCCATCCGGAAAATATAAAAGAGCCTGCTTCCGATAACCAGCTTGACAATTGGATCTTGGCCAAGTTATATGATGCCGCAGCAAACATAACGGCAAATATGGACGCGTATCAGGTAAATAAGTATGTAGAATACCTGGTGGATTTGGTTGACGGTTTGACCAACTGGTATATCAGGCGTTCCAGAAGGCGTTTTTGGAGCAGCGGAATGTCTAAAGACAAACAGAATGCTTATGAAACCTTGTATTATGTTCTGGTTAATATAACAAAACTGTTCGCTCCCGTAGCACCGATAATATCGGAGAAAATATATAAGATTCTCACGGGAGATTATTCGGTACACATTTCGAACTGGCCGGCTATACCTGCAAATTATGAAGATAAGGATTTACTGAATAAAGTCGGGCTGGTCCAAAAGATAATATCCTTAGCCAGAATGATAAGAAACAAAAACAATATTAAAAACCGTCAGCC
>CAZIHC010000241.1:1691-3943 GCA_964538605.1 uncultured Herbinix sp.
TTTTCGGAGGCATCCAACTATGAAATAATTAATGAGTTCAAAGACATTATTTCTGAGGAATTAAATATTAAAAATATTGAATTTATAAAAGAGGTTGAAAAGATAGCCCAAGTTAAATACAATCCGAATTTCAGCGAGATTAAAAACAGATACCCTGACAGGATAGCGGATATTATCAAAGCCGTAAACAGTAAAAAATTTGAATTATCCGATGATAAAGTCATACTTGATATAAACGGACAAAAAGACAGCTTTGATCCGCAGATAATTTTAGTTTCATATATAGCAAAAGAAGGTTATGATGTGGCGAGTGATCATGGCATTGTAGTATCACTTGACTTAACCCTTACTCCGGAGCTTAAAAAGGAAGGTCTGGCAAGGGATATTGTAAGGAATATTCAGGATGCAAGAAAGCAAATCGGATGTGATATAACAGATAAAATTGCAATAGAGTTTAGTTCTAACGAACTTCAGGAATGGCTCGAATATATCTGCTCGGAAACCCTGGCGGTTATAGGAACTGTTGCAGACCCTGCCATAACGGTATCTGTTGAAGATGACAATAAAAATCCTATAGAGATTAAAATCAAAAAGCAGTAAAATTATTTTAAAATACATTCAATGGGAGAATTGGGGTGAAACATAAAAGTTTCACCCCTTTTTTTATGCGTAAAAGTCCAATCAATCTTCGTTGTCATCCGTTGGATATTGATGTATAATGATATAAAAAAGCAGATTATATTGTATTTTGACGAAACCTGGTTACCTTTACTTTTATCTGATTTTACGGAGGCAACCGATATGAAAAGATTCGTATCCATAGGATTGGTTTTTGTTTTTATTATTTTACTAACCGGCTGCGGTAAAGCGAATAATTATTACAAGAACGGGCAAAAAAGCTTCTTTAGCAGAAATTATGAAGAAGCAGCCAAAAATTTCGCGGCAGCCATAATTGAAAATCCGAACAGGGCAGAATATTATATCGGTTATGGCATGGCTCTTATCGGATTATCACAATACGACGAAGCACTAAGGCAATTTGACCGGGTTATAATGGATAAGAAAATTGAGATGGTTTTGGAGAACAATAAAAGGGCTTTAAGAGGAAAAGGTATAGCATATTACAATATGCAGGATTATGACAAGGCTTTGGAGCAGTTTGAGCAAGCTCTGGAATTGGATGTATTGCCCGGTATGGATTTGGATATATTGTACTATAAGGGGAAAACCCTTTCAAATATAGGAAATTATGAGGATGCAGCCCGGGCATACAGCGAGATAATCGAAAGGTTCGGGGAAGATGCACAGATACTTGCGGACAGAGCATATACATATCAAAAAATCGGAGAATACGAAAAAAGCCTGGAGGATTATGATAAGGCTATAAATTTACAGAAAAGTAAATATGATTTTTATTTTGGGAAATATTATTTACTTAGAGAGATGAACAGGGAAGAAGAAGCAGGCCAGGTGCTTAAAGAAGCGGAAGGAATTGAAGTAAAAACCAAGGCCGATAAGTTTAATATGGCAAAAATTCATTTTTACCAAGGATTATATGACCAGGCATTTCCTGAACTTAGCGAAAGTTTTGCCAACGGTTTTGTTGAAGCGTACTTTTATATCGGTGAAATCTACAGCTTGAAAAAAGACTACTCAACTGCAAAATACTATTATGAAAAATACATGGAAGAAGGAGGAAATCCCTCACCCCAGATATATAATCAGATAGCATCCTGTCTTATTAAACTTGGCGAATATGAGCAAGCCGCTTCTTATCTTGAAAAGGGTATGACATATGCCAATTATGACATTAAGAAGGCTTTGATGAAAAACCAAATTGTTGCTTATGAGAATATGGGTGATTTTGAAAATGCTTTAGAGAAACTGGAAACTTATATTGCCTTGTATCCCACGGATGAGGATGCAAAAAGCGAACTGGTTTTTTTAAGATCCAGACAAGCGGTTAATTAAACATAAATGTAATACTGATAATATAAAGAGGTAGATATGGCAAAGTTTTATGAATTTGAACAGCAGGTAGAGCGTTTTATTTTGATCGGAGTGGCCCTATCTGATAATGATGATGATATTAAAGATTCATTGGAAGAATTAAAAGAACTTACAGAAACAGCCGGGGTCACAGCCGTAGGTATGGTCATTCAAAACAGGGAGAAAATACATCCCACCACTTATATAGGAAAAGGTAAAATTGAAGAAGTAAGACAGCTAATTATTGATACTGATGCCACGGG
>CAZIHC010000242.1:0-3934 GCA_964538605.1 uncultured Herbinix sp.
ATTCTCTTACGCATATATAACCTCAACCAAATTAATTATTACAAAATTGTTAAATCTGTTACAAAAATATTATACAACAAAACTACATAAAATACACCTGGAATTTTATTCATAATTTCCATAAAGCACCTAATTAAACCCCATACCAAATAACTATTTGGTTGGGTTTTATCCATATCTCCTCATTATTTAAATATCGACACCCTTCTTTTTGGCTGGGTATAAGTACATTTAGCAGGATAAAGTCTTATATAATATCTTTATAACATTGCCAAATTATCAATTAACCGGATTCTTTTCTCATAAGGTCTTATATAATTATCATGATAACTATATAATTTTTCGTAAACATATGCTATAATATCCGGGATAAACGGACGTATTTAATCCTTAACGTATGTGTATAAACACCGCACTAGCTTACATTATCGGAGGTTATTATGGCATTAGACGGAATTGTAATTGCAAATATAGTTTATGAATTGCAAAATACCCTTATTGGTGGAAGGATAAATAAAATTTCACAACCGGAGAAAGATGAACTTATTATTACTATAAAAGGTCAGGACAGAAATGTTTATAAACTTTTTCTTTCGGCTGCCGCGGGCATGCCGCTAATATACCTGACCGAAAATACAAAGCCAAATCCGTTAACGGCCCCTAATTTTTGCATGCTTCTTCGAAAATATCTGAATAACGGAAAAATTCTCGATATAGTTCAGCCGGGTTTAGAGCGGATTGTAATGATTAAACTGGAACATCTGGATGAACTGGGAGATCTTAAGGTTAAATATCTGATAATTGAACTTATGGGCAAACACAGCAATATTATACTTTGCGATGACCAAATGATTATTATAGACGGTATCAAGAGAGTCAATCAGTTCATGAGTTCGGTCCGTGAAGTTCTGCCCGGCAGGGAATATTTCATTCCTCAGACCGCCGATAAACTGGATCCGTTTAACATAGATTTTACAACTTTTTGGGAAAATGTTTTATCAAAAGCTCAGCCTATCGGAAAGGCAATCTACAGCGGAATAACAGGTATTAGCCCTTTGATTGCCAATGAAATATGCCACCGGGCTTCCCTTGATTCCGGGGCATCTACTTCTACCCTCAACGAAGATATGGCTTTGCATTTGTATAAAAATTTCGAAAGAATTATTCAATTGGTTAAGGATAAGGAATTTTTTCCTCATATAGTTATCGGAGAAGACGGGCCTGTGGAATTTTCAAGTATTCCACTTACCACTTATTCCGATACGAAATATGAAATAAGAAAATTCACATCCGTTTCCGAACTGCTGGAAGCTTATTATGCGTCAAAAAATGCGGTTTCCGTAATGAAACAGAAATCTGCGGAATTAAGAAAATTAGTCGCCAATGCCATAGAAAGAAGCACAAAAAAGTATGACTTGCAGTTAAAGCAAATGAAAGATACCGAAGACAGAGACAAGTATAAAATATACGGGGAACTTATAACAGCTTACGGTTATAATCTGGAACCCGGCTCAAAAGAACTGATTGCTTTGAATTATTATAATAATAATGAGGAAATTCGCATCCCTCTGGACCCCAGTATGACCCCTATGGATAATGCCAAACGTTACTTTGAGAAATACAATAAGATGAAGCGGACTTACGAAGCCCTGTCTGAGCTTATACAGGAAACCAGGGATGAAATCGATCATTTGAAATCCATACAAAATGCTCTGGAAATTGCCACAAGTGAAGATGATTTAGCCGACGTAAAACATGAGCTTATGGAATACGGCTATATTAAGAGGAAAAGTTCCGATAAGAAACAGCCATCAAAGAGTTCAAAGAATGCCAAAAGTAAGCCTTTGCACTATATCTCATCGGACGGATATCATATTTACGTAGGCAAGAACAATTATCAGAACGAGGAACTTACATTTAAAGTGGCGGACAAAAACGACTGGTGGTTCCATGCCAAAAATCAGCCCGGTTCCCATGTGATAGTTAAAAGCGGTGGGGATGAACTTCCGGACAGAACCTTCGAAGAAGCGGCAAAATTGGCTGCTTACTACAGTTCGGCCAAGGATGCCAAAAAGGTGGAAGTCGATTATACCCAGGTAAAAAATATAAAAAAACCGAAAGGCTCAAAGCCCGGTTTTGTCATATATTATACCAATTACTCCATGATTGCTGATACCGATATATCAGGAATTCAAAGTATCGGATAAAAGCCGTAAAAGCAGACACACCAAGGAAGGAGAACCATATGATAACTGCCGATTTTCATGTCCATTCCGACTTTTCCGCAGACGGAAAAGCCCGGATGGAAGATATGATAAAACAAGCCATAAAATCAGGCCTAAAAACCATATGCTTTACCGACCATATGGATTATGATTATCCTAAAAATTATGGCTTTACCTTTGAATTTGATCCGGAGGATTATTTTAATAAAATAGAATTGTTGAAAGAAAAGTATAAATCCCGGATTGAGATTTTAGCAGGGATTGAACTGGGATTACAGCCCCAGGTAACCGATGCGATGTCAAGGCTTATAAACGCTTATCCCTTTGATTTCATAATCGGATCTGTCCACGTTGTCGATCATATGGATCCTTTTTATCCACATTACTGGGAGCAAATAAGTGAAAAAGAAGGCATATATAAATGTTTTAAAACTATTAAAGAATGCTGCGAAATATACAATGGTTTTAATGTATGCGGTCATATCGATTATATAATCCGCTATGCCCCAAGCAGCAAGGTAAACTATACGGAATATGCTTATTCCGATTATGCGGATATTATAGACGAGATATTAAAGACCCTGCTAAAACACCAAAAAGGTATAGAATTAAATACTTCAGGATATAAATACGGCCTTGGACATCCACACCCAAAAACTGAGATCTTAAAAAGATATAAAGAACTGGGCGGTGAAATAATTACCGTCGGTTCCGATGCACATAAGCCTGAACATCTTTGCTATGATTTTGACCGGGCAGAAGCTCTTTTAAAAGAGTTAGGTTATAAATATTATACAGTATTCAGAGAAGGTAAACCCGTAATGGTTAAACTGTAATTAGTAAAATATTTACTTTGCAATCTGCTCAGTTGTCAATAAGCCACTAGTTATATTTGGTAATAATTATTTGGAGAAAATTAATTTATTTTAGGGTTCTTGGAGCCAAGTCTACTATTTATTTAATACGGATTCAAATATAAATTAATCCGGTTTTAATATGTTCTTATATCAAAAACATGATTATCTACTGATAAACACATAAACTCAAATAACATAAGGCTGCCGCAATATATAGTTTGCGACAGCCTTTATTTATTTCTGTATAAACAATCTTACTTTAATTTTCTATCTTTTCCCAAGAATGGTTCCTCCGCCAACCACATAATCTCCGTCATAAAAGACTGCTGCCTGGCCGGGGGTTACCGCTCTTTGAGGTTCTTCAAAAATACATAACACCTCATCTTTGCCTGTTCTTTTTATGGTACATTTTGCTCCCTGATGGCTGTAGCGGATTTTTGCCGTTACCACCATCTCATCTTCCAAATCTTCTATGGCCATAAAGTTGAGGTTATTGACATAAAAACGATCGGTAAATACATCACCGGCATCTCCAATAACAACCTCATTGGTCTCTGGCCTTAGTTCCATTACAAATACAGGCCTTCCCATGGCTAGATTCAATCCTTTTCTTTGCCCGATCGTATAATGGGCAAGTCCTTTATGCTGTCCCAGTATATTTCCTTTGGTATCTACAAAGTTACCGGGCGTAAAACCATATCCGGCTTTATCCATTTCACTTAAATATTGTCTTCTTTTTTCCTCTATTATTTTTCTGTTTTCTTCATCGTCCAGATACTCTTTTATAAACTGGGCATAATCGTTATTGGCCACAAAACAGATTTCCTGGCTGTCCGGCTTATTTGCAACGGG
>CAZIHC010000243.1:0-3911 GCA_964538605.1 uncultured Herbinix sp.
CTCTTAATTAAAATCTGTAATTCTATTTCTATCTATAATCGTTATTTAATATAATTGCTATTTGGCGTTTAACTTGTTAATCAATTTGCAACCGGTCAGCAAAATTTAATATATTACAATACTCCTATCACAATGCCTAATATAATAATTCCTGCGCACAATAATTTATATGCAATATTTTTTTCCTTAAAGATAAACTTACCGGCCAGGATTGTAACAAGGCTTCCGGATTGTTTTATAAGCGTCATAACGGTAATCCTGCTGCCATCCATACCGTTAGCGATAAATAAAGCTCTGTCTGCAACGATAAATAAGAAACTTAAGATCCATATCCAGTAGTTTTTTAAGGTATATATCCACCTTATCTTCGTATTTGTAACTATAATATATATTAAATAAAACATCAGCAGGAAAAGCATATACCAGAATTGCAACTGGGAACTTGTCACACTTTTCATAAGAATTTTATCCATAAGACCGGATAAGGCATTAAGTATGCAAGATACAATGGCCATTACAACATATACGGTCTCAACCTTTTCATCCTTATATGATGGCAGCTTTTTTGTCCTGTTTAGAAGGATAAGTCCTAAGCAGACCAATACCAGCCCGATTATCTGCGGTATCGAAAGCACTTCTTTTAATACTATAATACCAAGTAAAGTTGCAAATAAAACCCGGGACAAGTCCAATACCCCGTAAAGACTGATCGGCATTTTATCAATGGCTTTAAAGCTGAAAATCCAGGCTAAAAATATGATAAAGGATTTTAGCGCTATCCAGAATAAATAAGCCGTATTAACACCGATCGCATTTTTATAATCGGGAACTACCATTAAAAAAGCTAACGCCGTATATACAATCAGAACCTCCATTACCGTACTGCTCTGGAGGGTTTTTTTCTTAATAATTTCCCTGACACCTTTTAAAATACCATAAAGTAATACCAACAGAATCCACATGTCTAACTCAACCTGTCTAAATATAATCCTGTTCAATATTACCCTATTATTTTAAATATGTCTATGGACGATATGACGATATTTGTCTTCTATACTCGAAAATTAAGAATAATTTTATATAAATTTAGATAATTAATCAGCATTACCCACCGTCAGACCATAGCCTGCCTCAAACAGCAGCATAGGATTATCTTTACCGATATCTTCGACGCTCTTGTAGTAGGGCATAGGCAGTTTGCCTGTAAATGAAACTTCTCCTGATAATACGGAAGCAATTCCGTCCCCTTCGGAACCGGGTAAGTAGCACATTACAACCCCGTCCCAATCATCTATATAATCGGTTATAATAACATTTCTTCCGGCAATAAGCAGGGTTACAACCTGTTTATTCAGGCTTTTTGCTTTTTCGATTGCAACTATATTGTCCGGATGTGCTTTGGATCCGGTTATAGACATATCCTCCGTATCACCCATATATTCTGCATAAGGTACTTCTCCTATGGCAAGTAATACGGTATCGGCTTCGTCAGCCCTATTTTCATCGGTTATTATCTCAAATCCGTATTTTTTACCATATTCAATAAGCCCTTCCAATATGGTCACTCCTTCAGTCACCTTTGCTCCCCCATTATCTAATGTACCCTGCCATGTAAGACCCCATCCGCCGCATTGCATGCCCATATCATTGGCTGCAGGACCTGTTACAAATATCTTTTGCCCTTTCTTAAACGGCAATATATTATTATCGTTTTTAAGTAAAACTAAGGATTTTTCAACCAGCCGCTTTGCGAGATTGCGGTATTTTGCACTTCCCAGTTCATTAGCTTCACGGCTTACCTTTTCCATATATGGATCATCAAACAATCCCATTTCTTTTTTAACGGTTAAAATCCTTCTTACAGCATCATCTATTCTTTCTTCCGTGATTTTACCTTTTTTTACGGCATTTAAAAGTGTAGGATAGGCTTTTTCATAAGTAAATGACTCCATCAGCATATCTACACCGGCATTAACCGCCCTTGCAATATTTTCTTCGTAGGTTGCTCCGCCAAGTCCCGATGTTGCTTCCCAGTCAGACACTATAAACCCTTGAAAACCGAATTCCTTTTTTAGTACCTCCGTCAGCAGGTATTCATGTTCATGCATCTTTACCCCGTTCCATGAACTATAAGATGCCATAATAATTTTAATTCCGCTATCGACCAGTTCTTTATAAGGGCGCAGATGAATCTCCCTAAGCTCCTCCTCCGGCATATTTGCATCGCCCCTATCAATAAGGAAATCTCCTTCACCGGTTCCAAATATAGCTCCCCCGTCGGCAACATAATGCTTGGCAGACGGTACAACCCCGTGATCCATCTGTCCCATTACATAGGCTTTAGCAAGTTCCGTTACTATAGCCGGATCACTTGAATAACATTCATATGTCCTTCCCCATCTTGGGTCTGTATTAACCGCAACACAGGGCGAAAAGTTCCACGGAACTCTTATCAGTTTCATTTCTTCTGCAACCGCTGCCCCCATTTCATACATCAGCTCCGGGTCGTTGGCTGCCCCAAGGCCGATGTTGTGAGGAAAAACTACTGCATTCTTAACAAGGGCAAGGCCGTGAACCGCATCCACACCATATATGATAGGGATGCCTTTATCCGTTGATAAAGCGGCATCCTGATAATCCTTTATCATAGCCTCCCAATCTTTGATAGTATTATTATTTGGATAGGAACCCCCTCCGCTTAAAACCGAACCAAGATTTAATCGTTTCACAGTAGCTGCGGGCATCTGATCCCTGGCTCCCTGAATCATCTGACCTACCTTCTCCTCTAATGTCATTGAAGCTATCAGGTCTTCAATAGATGTCTCCTTTAACACTTTCACCGTTTGCCTGGTATCCGATACATCGGTTACTGTCCTCATATCGGTCGTATCGGTTGTTGATTGCTTTTTTGAACATCCACCTAGTATCAGGACAATGACTATGAAAAAAGCAGCAAACCTATAAGCAAACCTATAACCTTTCATACTATTTAACCCCCCAATGCTTACATATATTAACTACAAATATATCCATATTATATAATACATTTCTTTATATTGTAAATATATGGGCTGCTTTATTTAACCTTTAACCCTATTAGCTTATTTATGTAAAAATCCGGCTATAAAATGTCCCTGTCAATGCATAGGATTTGTGGTATAATATATTAAAATTTTGAATTTTCAGAACATAATGAGAGGGCTTCTCAAATGACACTACGATACGATATCCGTTTAGGTACTTTTATCAGCAGGCCTAACAGATTTATAGCATATATAGATGTAGACGGTGAAGAAATAAAAACCCATGTTCCCAATACTGGGAGATTACGGGAGCTGCTTCTTCCCGGCACACCGGTTATTTTATCCTACCATCCTTCGGAAAACAGAAAGACCAATTATGAACTTAGAATGGTTAAAAAGAATGATTTCTGGGTATCTATCGATTCCCAGCTTCCAAACACTCTGGCATATGAAGCCATTTCTAATAACGTTATAAAAGAATTAAGTGGATACAACCATATAAAAAGGGAGGTGACTTATCAAAACAGCCGCTTTGACCTACAATTAGTCCGTGATGACCAAATCTGTTTTGTGGAAGTAAAGGGAGTCACATTAGAACGGGACGGCTGGTCCTATTTTCCCGATGCCCCTACGGAGAGGGGAAGAAAGCATATAGACGAATTAATACAAGCTGTAAAAGCGGGTTACAGGGCTGCTCTGTTATTTGTAGTTCAGCTTACGTATGCCAAAGGTTTTACCCCTAACAAGGTAACAGACCCGGATTTTGCAGAAAAAGTGAAAGAAGCCAAAAATGCGGGAGTTGAAATTTTATCCTACAGATGCATTGTAACACCTAGTGAAGTTAAGATTACGGATAAAATTCCTGTCGTATTATAACCGTTATATTAT
>CAZIHC010000244.1:0-3894 GCA_964538605.1 uncultured Herbinix sp.
TACCAGAAGCCTTTCAGGCCTCATTTCTTTCATACTAAGTTAACAGAGCCTTTATATTTTAGCGGCTTCCGTGCCGCCCATATCTTTCGCTTTATCGGCCGTACGCTCCGATAAAGAAATATAGCAAGCAAGAATTCTTGCTTATTGAGTTTATATTACTCATAATATATATCGTCAAAAATCTATAATACTTTATACTTTTTTTTATTTTTTAATTTTTTTTGTCATAAAAATAAGCATTTGAACTTTGTAGCCCGGTCATGGTTTTATAATAGTTAGCTACCGTTTCATTACTTAATCTTGCTTTACCAATCTCTTTACGTTTTTTTGACAAAACTGCTTCCAAATTTGTTTTATTTCTTTTCTCCAGTGCCTGCAAGCTAATACTCAAATCTGTAATCTTCCTTACCAATTCCTTCAGGGATGTTATTTCTGATTTATAAATATCGCTGTTTTCTTTTAATTCTTCTCTTACGTGTTCATAAACCAACTCAAATCCATGGTCTAACTCCGATAAGTTGTTGATTAACTTTTCTTTTAAAGAAATAGTATTCATAAATTCGTCTTCATCAAAATTCTTTTCATCAATTAAATTTTGCTGTCTTGTCGTTATCTGTAATATTTCATCTAAAATATTAAATTTCTTTTCCAGAGTATCGATTAGTATTTGAATATAAGTTTTTTTTGCATTATTATTTAATTCCATCCCTTACTCCTTTATTATAACCATCGCGTTTAAATTGCAGGATTCTGTTTTGCCAGTTTCATTACATCTTTCCAAGTATCACGCATTTCTCTTATATAACCCAGTGCTTCTTCCAGAATATCCTTATCTTTTTTTATATTGGCATCAATCAGCCTTCTATAAATATAGTCATATACCATATCAAATTGTTTCGCCACAGGATAAGTAAAGTCCAAAGTAGCCCTAAGCTCCAAAATAATTTTTTGAGCTTTTTTTAAATTCGTATTAGCCTTTCTGATATCCCTTTTTTCTATAGCCATTAAGGCAATATTACAGAATTTAATAGCGCCTTCGTAAAGCATTAATGTCAATTCCGCCGGAGTTGCTGTTAATATTTTATTATCCTTATATACCGAAGCCGGATTTACAGCCATTTTTAACCTCCTTTAATATTACTTCTAGTTCATACCAAGCATCGACATCAGATATGAACTTTGTGAGTTCATCTTAGCCAAAGCAGATTCCATTGCAGAAAATTGCCTATAATATTTTTCTTCCAAATCAGCCAGCTTGCTTTCCATCTTTTTTAGATCAGATTTATAACCGGTCAGTGTTTTCTCTAATTCCTTGTCATTATAAACCGTCATGGCACTACTTAATGAAGAACTCTTCATCTTATTCATCAGTGATGAATACAGCTTATCCGCTAACTTATTAAATACATCCATAACATCTTCCGGATTCTCATTCAGAGCCTGCTTCAGTTTATTCTCTAAAGCTGCCACCGCTGAAAAGTCTTCATCCCCGCTAATATGCAGAATACCCTTCTCACTATAATTTTGTGACGCGATACCAAAGCTGGATAAGGTATATTTTTTACCGCTGCTTGTTGTGAATGATTCGGAAAGAGTGGCACGAAACATATTTATAAGGCTTCCTAAAGTATCATCTCTTCTCAGCAAAGAATCTTTAATTTTTTTCTCCCATTTTTCAATCTGATCATCTGTCATTTTCTCTTTTTCTTCATCGGTAAGCGGCTCATACCCACGGGCAGACGCTGCATAATAAGCACTATTCATTTCCGAAAGCAATTCATTGTAGGATTTAATAAAATCCTTTATCATATTATAAACAGCTTCTGTATTTGATGAAACCGTTATACTTATTTGCTCATTTTCTGTTGTATCTTTTACAGATATGTTCAGACCATTTATGGAAAAATCATTTGTTGAGCTTATAAATGTTACGTCATTATACACTATTTTAGCATTCTTTGCAGCAATTAATTTTGCATTACCATTACTTATTATTATATTGCCATTTTCCTTGGTGATGTTTCCTAACCCGATATTCTCCAGACAATTGTCAATAATAGCACCATTCTGATCATTATCCCATTCTATGTTATTTAAGCAATCATCGAACTCTTTATCAGCATTAGTCCTAAGTGCCCAATCATCGTATGTACCAAAATTATCTTTTGCTTCCGATTCAAGAAGTTTATTAACTGCATCATTAAACGCATTTTCATCCTCTTCGGAAATCTCTTCCCTAACTTTTTCTTTGGCTTTTTCAATTTGGTTTGGATCATTTTTATATTCATTTATATATTTTTTCAGTTCCTGTTCATATTTTATTTTTAAAAGATTTTCTTTTGCGGTATCTCTTTCAGCACTATCTGTGGTGTTAAAAAATTTATCCAGATAGGTATCGATATTTTTCTTTTCGGCACTGCTTAAACTGTTGTAATTAAGATAGGCACGAATTTCGTTTTTTTGCTTCACCTGTAAGTCTGATACAGCTTCTATAGTAAATGCATTGTCCTCTCCGCTCGCTTTTGAACTTATAAATATACGTTTATGGGTTTCATCATAGCTTGCATTTAATCCGGCATTTTTTAATGCATTTATAAAATCCCCTAATGTTGTATCTGCTTTAACTTCCAGTTCTCTTGTTTTAACATTTCCGGTTTCTAAATTTCCAGTTTTTATCCTTATTTTAATCCCTTTATCAATTTGAATACCCAAATCTGCCAATTTTGTATTTAAACTGACCTTACTTTTATTGATCGCATCTCCGGTTACAAATTGAGTACTGGCAAGCTGCTCCACTTTGATATAATGCGTCCCCTCAGGTGTATTTACTCCGGCAGACACAGTAACCTTATTTTCATTTGAAGATACCGCTTTTCTGGTCATATAGTTGCTTTGCAGCCGCATTTTATAAAGTTGATTTGTATAGAAAGAATATATTTTAGAATTTAGTTCCTTCCATTTTTCCTGTTTCCATTCGGTTGTTGTTATTTTTTTCTCTATTTTCGTAGCCTTAAGCCGATGCGCCTTCATTAACTGCTCTACTATAGCTTCCGTATCCATTCCCGAAGCTAATCCCGATAATCGCAAATTAGCCATCCTACCCCTCCTATCTTCTCTCGTCAATCAAAAGCCCAGCAAGTTCCCACATTTTCTGCACCGCATTAAGTGTTTTTTCAGGAGGAATCTCCCGAATAACTTCCTTCGTATCTCCGTCCATAACCTTTATTGTTATTCTATTTGTTTCTTCATGATAATCAAATATACACTTGATATTATGGTTTCTCAGGAATGTATTTGCTTTACTTATTTCTTCTTTTATATATTCTTCGCTGATTTCTTTCTGCTCAGGATTATAGTCATTCTCAACTTGTATTTTGTTACCTACAGAATCAACCGTAACATCAATTTTTTTTCCGGAAATATCCTTGGATTTTGCTATAGAACTGATATCGTTATGATATGCCGCTGCTTTAATTACCTCCAAGGCCATACCTTCACCTCCTTGTGTTTCCCTAATTTTCTTAACGTTGATAACTTTTTCGTCATCCCTGACGTTATTTTCAGGCATAACTATTTTTATTTATATAATTATCGGCAAAATTATCAAAATGCTTTATATCATCTCTATAATACCAGTTGGTTTTAAATCAATTAAACAATTCCTTCAGTGCTTCATCGCTAATTTCGGTTGATGCCGCTTCTTTATTGGATTCCAATATCTGCAGATAAATCTCTTTTCTATAGATCGGAACAGATTTAGGGGCCTCTATGCCTATTTTGATCTGATCTCCTTTTATCTCCAGAACGGTTATTTCAATATCATTTCCAATCATAATAGATTCTGTAAATTGCAATATTAAATGCAACACCTATAGTGGAAATCATCCATAATTT
>CAZIHC010000245.1:0-3876 GCA_964538605.1 uncultured Herbinix sp.
GGCTGGATACTGTTTAACAACCGAGGCAATTTACACACTATTTTGGACTTTACTTGAGGATAACAAGAATCATTAATAACGAAATAAGTTTTTTCATTTTATTTACCCCTTTCTTTCTGTACATGGTCATTGTTTCCATGTTTTTTATATATAGGCATTAAGCCTAATTCATCAGAATATTTCCTTTCCATTATGCCTGTCGTATGTGAGGCGCACGATTATTAAAAACAGTACTCCTTTTATTATGTTTATAATTTCAGCACTTACGCCCCAAAGGGTAAGTCCGTTATTCAGCATGTAGAAGATCAGTGCTCCTATTACTCCGTTTCTGATCTTAACACCTGTGCCGCCCGATAGAGGGATTCCACCCAACACCATTACCAGCAGGACATCTATTTCGAAAGTAGCACCAGTCTGTGACGATAAACCGCCAGATCTTATTATCGATAGGAAAGAACTTAGACCTACTGCAAATCCAGTTATTACAAATGCTAAAACTTTATATTTGTCTACAGGAATTCCGCTGTATATAGCCGCATTAGGGTTTACACCTATGGATTTATTGAATTTGCCTATCTTTGTGTATTCAAAGAGGATATATGCAATAACTATAACTACAGCTGATACAATCAGATAGAAGTTTACGGTATCAAATTTGTTGTATACAGCAGGAGTGGTCATTACGGTCGTCGATCCTAAAGTCATTACGACGCTCTTTCCGATAAACATTACACATAAGCCAGCAGTGAAAACAGGTACATTCAGCTTTACATGTACTTTCGCGATAATGTAACTTAACACAACGCCTGTTAATACACAGACCGGCAAAATAAGAGCCGGATGTAATTGACTTGCATACCAGCCCGCCAGTGAGCATAGAGCAAGTTCTCCACCCAATGAAAAGTCCAGATTACCATGAGCCATTACAAAGGTTGTTCCCATGGTTCCTACCAGTACTATGGCAGATTGTTTTAAGATAACGCCTATGTTGGAAACCCTCAGGAATCTTCCGTCCGTAGTAGTCCCAAACAGTATTAAAAGTGAAATAAGCCCCAAATAAGGTATTATATCTTTTATATACATCCATACCTTATTTAACTGAATTTCTTGCTTATTGATTGACAGTGTTTTTACTTTATTCATTTAGATACCTCCGCAGAAATCCTCAAATCCCTTATATCATTTTCTTGATAATGATACTTTCGCTTAACCCATCTTTTCGGTAAAACTCGCCGTTTATTTTTCCATCCTTAAAAATGAGAATTCTGTCTGACATACCAATGAGTTCAGGAAGTTCTTCAGAAATCATTATTATTGATTTTCCTTCTGCAATAAGCTGCTCCATTAATGAGTAGATGGCAGCTTTTACTCCGATGTCTATCCCACGTGTCGGACAATCCATGACAAATATCTCGGATTCATTGGCCAGCCATTTTGCAATGGCTACTTTTTGCTTATTACCGCCGCTAAGATCTTTGACAAACTGATTAATTCCCTGCATTTTGACTGAAAGTTTTTTAGATTCCTGATTTGCAAGTTTTTTTCTGCCCTTTTTGAAATTCATCCAAATTTGCTTGTTTTTTGTGTAGATGCTACAGTGATATTATCCTTAATGCTTGCAGCAAGAAAAATGGATTCCATATCCCTGTCCTTGGGTATATAGGCCACTCTCATATTTAATGCATCCGATGTATCCTTGATTTCTGTCCCGGATGAAACCTTAACACAGCCTTTGTCCGGTTTAATCGCACCGAAAATCACTTTGCCAAGCTCATGCATTCCGCAGTCGGTCAGCCCGCCTATTCCAAGAATTTCTCCTTTATGTAATTTGAAGCTTACATTCCTTAGTGATTTTCCATAAGATAATTCAGAAACCTCGAGAACTACTTCTTTACTTATCTCTGTTCCATTATCAGCCCGGTAATAATGACCTGTAAGATCTCTACCAATCATTGACATACGAATCTGGTCTTCGCTACATTCTTTAACATTCAGCGTGTCAACATAATGACCGTCCCTAAGTACAGTGGCCGTATCACATACATCCATCAGCTCCTGCAAATCGTGTGTTATAAAGATTACAGCCTTGTTCTCTTTCTTCATCTTGTCAATAATCGAGTATATTATTTCTCTTCCTTTCTGGGAAAGAGCAGTCGTTGTCTCGTCTACTATAAGGATTTTGGGATCATTGTACATAGCAGAAGCTACTTCAATTAATTTACGCTCTTCAAAAGATAATTCTGTAATCATGATCTCAGGATTTACTTCTATTCCTATATCAGCGAGTACTTTAGCTGCTTCCATGTTCATTTTTCTTTTATCCACAATACCGAATTTTGCGAACATGGATTCTTTGCCGATGAAAATATTCTCTGCAACAGTAAGACCATTTATTGTTCCAGTTTCCTGCTGCAGCATACAGACACCCTTGCTTTTTGACTCAATTAATGAAGAAGGTGAGTACTTTTCACCCAAAAATTTCATTTCACCACTATCCATTTTTAGTACACCAGTTATCATTCCGCAGAGTGTGGATTTACCTGAACCATTTTCACCTATCAATCCCCTGATTTCTCCCGGAGCAATTGAAAAATTTACGTTAACAACAGCTTTAGTTGGTCCGAAAGATTTATACATTCCCGTGCATTCAAGAATTTTATCAGTGGCCACCATAACTCACCCCGTTTTTTATAATAATCTGTAAATTCATCTGGTAAAGTTCCACAAATTGAACTCCTGAAATCATTTGACTTTTGTTCAACTTGAAGTGTGATAATAGCTTATCATAATATATACTTAATTTGTTGCCTTTTGGACCTTAAATATTGAAAATATTGCTGTAAATTATTGCAATATGTCGAACTATCATTTATAATGGATTTAAATATTTGTGCAACTTGTGGCAACAATTTAGAATTAAAGAAGATTTTGAAGCATATCTTATGAACAATGTGTATCTGGGACATGCTCCCATTCACTATCATGATTTCTATGAAATGTTTTTTCTTTTAAGCGGCGAAGCAAAATATGTCATAGAAGGTGTCACATATGATTTGATGCCGGGAGACATAATTCTTATCTCTCCTACAGAGCTGCATCAGTGTTCCTACTCACTTGCTGAGCCCTATCGCCGTATTGTCATATATTTTACTTATGAATATATTTTATCGGCTGCCGGTAACACGAAATTGCTGACACGTTGCTTTACTGCTCATAAAAACCATCTGCGTCTTGAACCAGCAGTAAGCAACCTTTTAATGACACACGCAATTAATATTGCCAAAGAATTTGCAAAAAAAGATGAATACTCTAAGATTATGGCCGATGCGCTACTTGTAGAATTACTTGTCAGTATTAACCGTTTCGTAATAAATAACCTGGACAAAAATACTGAAAAAGAGACAGCTAAAAGCGTATTGGCAGAACTTGTGGATTATATTAACAGTAATTTATCCTCTCACTTATCACTCGACTGGCTTGCTGATAAATTCTATATCAGTAAATACTATTTAATCCGTATTTTTAAAACTGAAATGGGTATTACACCCCACCGTTATATCACACTTAAACGTCTTATCCTTGCAAAATCAATAATGTATTCCGGTACTAAACCAATTGATACCTATCAGGCTTGTGGATTTACCGATTATTCAAGCTTTTATACTGCATTCAAGAAGGAGTATGGGATGTCGCCCAAACATTTTTATAATATTGCAAAAACAAAGAACAAAGGTTATGTTTAAAAGATGAAGAGCTCCAGCAATTGGAGCTCTTTATCAAATGGTGCCGAAGGCCGGACTCGAACCGGCACGCTTTGAGGGCGCGTGATTTTGAGTTTTGCAAATTGATTGGAACTATCGGGAATTTAATATGCTT
>CAZIHC010000246.1:0-3858 GCA_964538605.1 uncultured Herbinix sp.
GGGTTCTGTAAGATTTTGTAAGGCAATTAAACTTGCAATTTAAACAAAAAACTCATGAGTAAAAAACACTTGCTTTATGTAAATTTATATGGTAAAGTTAAGAATTGTGAGAATGGATGGTCCTCTGTTACCTCTGTGTAATAAGAACATCTAAATGATAGGAGGTCACAAAATGAACGATATTATCAAAGCAATCGAAGCAGAACAGTTGAGAAACGATATTGCTGATTTTAATGTAGGCGATACGGTTCGTGTTTATGCAAAAGTTAAGGAAGGTAACCGCGAAAGAATTCAGGTTTTTGAAGGTACCGTACTTAAAAGACAGCACGGCGGTGCAAGAGAAACATTTACCGTCAGAAAGACTTCAAGCGGCGTAGGTGTAGAAAGAACCTGGCCTCTTCACAGTCCTAACATTGACAGGATCGAAGTGGTAAGACGCGGTAAAGTAAGAAGAGCAAAACTGTTCTATCTGCGTGACAGAGTCGGTAAGAAAGCTAAAGTTAAAGAGATATTAAAGTAGTAATCGAAAAAAAGGGACATACCTTGTGTATAGTCTCTTTTTTATTGATTAATTATGCTTATTCCATATGATAATCTCCGAAACATATTACCGGCATTAGGCAAACGCAATATTAGGTTGTAACCTGCTTGATTTCAATATATAATAAGATAAACGGTTTCTTCGAAGCAAAAAATTATTTGCAATAAATATTCTTTAAATGATTTTATGAACTAAATATTTTACTTAAATTTTTACTTAAATATTTTTCTTAAATATTGCATTTATATATTTTTTACACAAATATCCTTTACTTAAAAGCATTGCAAATAATTTAAATTTTTAATCATTTCAAATATGTTGATATAGTTCGTTTTAAAATATTTAATCTTTTTGGTTTACTTTTTAAATTATAAAAATACTGTCGGTGGAAGGGGAGAATAATATTGGATTTTGATTTTGAACGGGAAAGCAAAAAACCTGCGGTTATGAAAATACTGATTGAAATATTTATTTGGGCGGCACAAATTGCGGCGGTTATTTTCCTTGCATATTTTATAATTTATTATTGTGTTGAGAAAACTACTGTTATAGGAAGTTCAATGGAAAAAACCCTTTCCGCCAATGATCAGATTATAATCAATAAATTTATTTATCATGTATCCGATCCGAAACGCTTTGATGTAATTGTTTTTAAGCAAAGCGGAAAAGAACACAGTTTTTACAATATTAAACGTATTATAGGTCTTCCCGGTGAAACCGTTCAGATAAAAGACGGTTCTATATATATTAACGGGGAAGTACTGGATGAAATAATTGAAGTCGAAGAAATGGTCAATTACGGACTGGCGGCTGAGGAAATAGTTCTGGAGGAAAATGAATATTTTGTCCTTGGTGATAACAGAAACAACAGCGAAGACAGCAGATTTGCCAGTATCGGAAATATAACAAGAGATGAAATCATCGGAAAAGCATCTTTAAGATTATCTCCTTTTAACTTCATAAGTAAACTTAATCTAAAAGAACCACAAAAATAGAAAAATGAGGTATTATAATGAATGTACAATGGTATCCCGGTCATATGGCTAAAGCCAAACGTATGATGCAGGAAAATATTAAATTAATAGATGTCATTATAGAACTTGTAGATGCCAGAATTCCATTGTCAAGCAAAAATCCTGATATAGATACTTTAGCCGGCAATAAATCCAGAGTTCTGCTTCTCAATAAATATGATATAGCAGATCCCAAATACACTGAAATGTGGAAAAAATATTTTGAAGATAAAGGCTTTCATACGGCCTTAATCAATTCAAAAAACGGTCAGGGAGTCAATCAGATAAAAGATATCGTATTTAAAGCCTGTGAAGCAAAAATAGAACGGGACAGAAGACGGGGCATCTTAAACAGGCCTGTCAGGGCTATGGTTGTCGGAATTCCCAATGTGGGCAAATCCACTTTTATCAACAGTTTCGTAGGCAAAGCGACCGCAAAGACAGGAAACAAGCCCGGCGTAACAAAAGGCAAGCAATGGATCAGATTAAGCTCAAAAATAGAGCTTCTTGATACTCCGGGAATTTTATGGCCCAAGTTTGAAGATCCTGCTGCCGGTATGCGTCTTGCATTTATCGGTTCCATAAATGACGATATAATTCAGATGACTGAACTGGCATTGGAACTTATTCTTTTTCTAAGTAAAAATTATCCCAACGCTTTAAAAGACCGTTATGATATACTTATACCCGATAATTTGGAATCAATTAAAGACGGTGTAAGTGTCCTTGAGCAAATAGCGACTAAACGGTCATGTATTATGAAAGGCGGGGAACCTGATATTGACAGGGCGGCTCTGATACTGATCGATGAATTCAGAAACGGGCGTCTGGGAAAGATTACTCTGGAATTTCCCGAATAAACACCTGTATCGGCTATAAACAGACTTCGTTCATAACGATAAATTAAGATTTGAATATCAATGTAGTTACTACATTTAAATTAAATAACAAAGGATGTGCAGACATTTGGATAATATAAATAATGGTTTTTCCAATCTTACCATAGCCCAGATAAAACTTGAATTCATGCAGGCGGATATGGGAAGTATTCCTGCCTTACTGGAAAAATACAAATCGGATGAAAGAAGCGGTGTCAAAAATATTTGCCGCCAGTACAACTCAAAACTTGAAGAATATCAAAAAGAACTTAAACGTATCGATTCCCTGAAAGTTTTCGAACGCAAATATTCGGATTATACCTATATATGCGGGATAGACGAGGCAGGCAGAGGCCCTTTTGCAGGGCCGGTTATTGCCGCTGCAGTTATTTTGCCGAAAGATTTTGATATATTGTATATAAACGATTCCAAGCAACTTTCCGAAAAGAAACGGGAAGAACTGTATGACGAAATAATAAAAAATGCCGTCTCTTACGGCATAGGCAGCGTCCCACCCGAAAAAATAGACGAAATCAATATCCTGCAGGCAACCTATTTGGCCATGCGTCAGGCAATAAGTAATATGAAAATTAAACCTGATATAATACTTGTTGATTCCCTTACCATACCTGAAGTACCCATACCCCAGGTACCAATCGTTAAAGGAGACTGCAAAAGTATAACAATAGCTGCTGCCAGTATTCTTGCCAAGGTTACAAGAGACAGGCTGATGATTGCCTATGACAAATTATTTCCAGGTTATGGATTTGCTCATAACAAAGGTTACGGTACAAAGGATCATATAGAAGCCCTCAAACGGCTTGGTCCGTCCCCGATACATAGGCACAGCTTTATACATGACTACATGCAAAATACTATAGATGACTATATAAATTAAATTTACCTTTTAATCTTTAAATCAAATATACCAGAAGCATATAAGTATTACGACCGTAAATTAAATATAATAGTACATAAATCAAAAATAAGAGGTATATATTACGATTAACGTCTAAAATGCCACACCCCAAATCAGGAGGAAACTATGGATCAATTCAATAAGAATACCAATTTAAACCAAAATAAAAGCGATATACCCGACATGAATAAAACTGCCGTGGCTTTATCTTACAATCCTGATGAAATTGCCCCTAAAATCGTTGCCACCGGTAAAGGTTATCTGGCAGAAAAGATTATAAACCGGGCAAAAGAATCCGATGTTCCGATCCATAAAGACGAAGCCCTTGCCGATACCCTTTCCCGCCTGGAACTGGGCTCTTATATTCCTCCGGAACTCTATGAAGTTGTGGCTCAGATTCTTTTATTTGTAGACCGCATGGATCAGCTAAAAAGTAAGATGATTTAAAATTTAAGCAACAAAGACACCAAATCCATGAAACCATAATAATCTCATGTTATTCATATA
>CAZIHC010000247.1:0-3851 GCA_964538605.1 uncultured Herbinix sp.
GCTATAACAGGTACTCTCTTGTTCACTTTTTCTACAGCAAACTTGATGCATTCCAGATGTTCTTCTTCGGTAAGCGTGGATGATTCTCCTGTTGTTCCGCATATTATTATGCTGTCCGTACCGTTCTCAATCTGATAGTCAATCAGTTCACCCAACTTCTCATAATTAACCTCGTTTTTTTCGTTAAAGGGTGTTACGATAGCAACACCGGCTCCTTTGAATAAAGCCATAATGACACCTCCGTTTAATTTTATCCATGATTAATTACATTTTATTCCATATTCAATATTAAACTAAAAAAAAGGCCGACCGGAGAGTCGACTCTAAAGAATTCTGTACGTATATTAATTTATAGACGTACTATACGTATAAATTTACAGATAAATACGCATAATACGTATATAATACGTAAATTCTTTAGGTAGCGCTCCATCAATAAATACTGATGACAGTCATATGGTTATTCACCATATGCCCAGCAATAATAACTCAGGATTATTATTGCTTCGGCAGCATCCCCTTTCAACTGTAATCACCTATCCCTGAAATATCATACAGCGTACTCTTGAATGCCGCGCCTCTACCTTAAGCAAAATTTTCAATTTTCGTAAATCTATATTAGCATTTATATCATATGATGTCAATACTAATAATTGGGCCTTATTTTTCTTAATCCTTGATATTTCATGTTTTTAAATTAAATAATATTTCATGTTTTTAAATTAAATCTTTAAGGATTTATTCGACAGTATTTTTCAGATAAGTCTTCTAAATAAATAAAGGTATACAGATATAACCCAACACACCTACCACATTATATGCACCTTAAGCCCCATGTGTGTTTACTCCCTATGTTATGGTTATATCCGCATACCTTAAATTTAACATAATGCATTTTCAGACAACCATAATTTTAAGATTCATCCAAATATTCCAGTTTGCTTACGGAGACCTCATACGCAATGCGTTTTTCAAATTCGGTCTCACTAATTTTCTTTTGATATTCCCTGCTTTGGATTCTTCCCCAAATCTGCACATGACCGCCGACAGCAAATGTTTCGGCGTACCTTGCGTTCCTGCCCCAGCTTATGCAGGGAATATAGTCAGATTTTCCATACGGCCGGTTTACTGCCAGCAATATGTCCGCTATTTCTCTGCCAAGAGGGGTTTTCCGGTAAACCGGAGGTTTACATACATAACCGTCAAGAAAGATGTAATTGGTTTTGACATTTTCGGATAATTGGTCAACAATCTTGATATCTCTGGCAAAAACCGAAAGTACCAGTTTGTTTTTGTTTTCTTCATGCCTGTTATAGGATCTGAACTGACCAATTATCTCGGCGTATTTACCGGTGTAATCCTGTTTTACGTCAATCAGCCTTTCTGAGACCATAACCGGTATAATATCGACTGCATCGCTAAGTCTTTTTACGATTACGTCGAATAAATAAAATCCTTCACCGAAGACCTCATGGCTGAACGTAAAACCGTTAGCCACCTCACCGGCAATACTTACTTGATTGTTTTCAAAGATTTTATCCGCCATATCGTACCTCTCCCTTCTTTCGTGACGTTTTTTACGCCACTGCTTTTTATTAATATGTGGGGTAAATTTATCTGTTTATTGTTAACAGCATTCATTCACCTATGATATATATATGCTAATATACATAATTTAGAAGTAAAAATTTACATATTTTTTAATTTTAACCAAAATTTGTTATATTATACAAAAAACATGTAATACATTGTGAGTTTTTCCTGAATCAAAAGTTGATTTTTATGTTTCCCTCTGATAAAATGTAAAAGTTGTATAAATAATGGTATGCTAAATTTAGAAAGAAGGTTAAAGTTTAATGAAACGGCACGATATCAGAAATGTGGCCATAATAGCTCATGTCGACCATGGCAAGACTACTTTGGTGGATGGGTTATTAAAGCAAAGCGGTGTATTTCGTTCCAATCAGTTCGTAATGGAACGGGTTTTAGATTCTAATGATTTGGAAAGAGAACGAGGCATTACCATTTTATCGAAAAATACTGCCGTTACTTATAACGGTATTAAAATTAATATAGTAGATACGCCGGGTCATGCGGACTTTGGCGGCGAAGTTGAACGCGTTCTTAAAATGGTTGACGGGGTCATACTGGTTGTAGATGCTTTCGAAGGCCCTATGCCCCAAACGAAATTTGTACTGAAAAATGCTTTGGATCTTTCACTTCCTGTAATTGTTTGTGTAAATAAAATCGACAGGCCGGAAGCAAGGCCTATGGAAGTTGTGGATGAAGTTCTTGAATTACTCATAGAACTTGATGCAGATGAAAGGCAACTTGATTGTCCTTTTATTTTTGCTTCCGCCAAAGCAGGTTTTGCCTCCTTTTCTCCGGATGAAAAGACGGACAACCTTAAGCCGCTTTTTGATACCATAATAAATTATATTCCTGCTCCTGAAGGAGACCCCGACCAGGGTACCCAAATTCTTATCAGTACTATTGACTATAATGAATATGTAGGCCGTATCGGCATCGGAAAAGTAGAACGGGGAACTATACGCGTAAATGACGATGTTGTAATTGTAAATGCCCATAATCCCGATCAAAGTAACAGGGTAAAGGTAAGTAAACTTTATGAATTTGACGGACTTAAAAGGGTTGAGGTAACAGAGGCAACAATCGGCTCAATTTTAGCCGTATCAGGTATTGCCGATATTCATATCGGTGATACAATTTGTTCTCCCGACCGACCGGAACCCCTGCCTTTCCAGAAAATATCCGAGCCGACTATTGCCATGTATTTTAACGTAAATGACAGCCCTTTTGCCGGTACCGAAGGCAAGTATGTCACATCAAGGCATTTGCGTGACCGCTTGTTTAGAGAATTAAATACAGACGTAAGTCTGCGGGTAGAAGAAACAGATACAACGGAAAGTTTTAAGGTTTCGGGAAGGGGAGAACTCCATCTTTCCATATTGATCGAAAATATGAGAAGAGAAGGCTATGAATTTTCGGTGAGCAAACCTGAAGTTTTATTTAAAGAAGACGAAAAGGGCAACAGGTTGGAGCCTATGGAACGGGCCCTTATTGATGTTCCCGATGAATATACAGGTATTGTAATAGAAAAACTCGGCCAGCGCAAAGGTGAACTGATAAATATGCGTCCCACAGGAACCGGCAATACCAGGCTGGAATTTTCCATTCCTTCCAGAGGCCTTATCGGTTATCGTGGAGAGTTTCTTACCGATACCAAAGGAACAGGTATAATGAATACCATTTTTGACGGATACGGCCCCTATAAGGGAGATATCCAGTACCGTAAAACCGGAAGCCTTATAGCATTTGAAACCGGTGAAAGCACTGCTTACGGTTTATATAATGCCCAGGAGCGTGGAATCCTCTTTATCGGTCCCGGTACAAAGGTTTATTGCGGCATGGTTGTGGGCCAAAATCCCAAATCCGAAGATATAGAAGTAAATGTATGCAAACGCAAACAGCTTACCAATATGAGAGCTGCAGGTTCGGATGAGGCTTTAAGATTAACCCCGCCTAAAATATTAAGTCTTGAGCAGGCTCTTGATTTCATCGAAACAGATGAATTATTGGAAATAACTCCAAAAAGCCTTAGAATCCGTAAAAAAATCCTTGACTCAACCTTGCGTATGCGTGAACGCAGAAACAGAACAACAGGTGCATAAATAATAAAATGATAATCGGGCATTTCATTTGGTTATATAAAAAGAGTGCAAACATCCAACATCCCTGTGGTGTTTACACTCTTTTTGCATATATTATATTTTCCGTCAACATCCCGTCTGCTCCAATATGTAGTCAAAACATCGGCCAGGATATTTTTT
>CAZIHC010000248.1:0-3843 GCA_964538605.1 uncultured Herbinix sp.
AATTATGCAGTGCCAGGCACTGTTGTATATGTTACGATGAATAATTCAGGTTAATATAATGGGGAGATGAGTATGAGATATACATTGAGTGAAAAAGAAATAAATATCACTGTAGATTTACTGTTGAATAAGTATGAAATCTCTACCCAACTTCTTAATGATTTATATGGTAGGAGGCATAAGTCAGATACAGAGGCTATATTATCAGAACTTCAACATAGTGAACTCGATAAGAAAAATCTCTGCAGATTGTTAGTAATTAGTGAAGGAGTTAATTTATTTGCAGGTAGTAGTGAAAGCAAAAGAAAATTAAGAAAAAAAATACTTGATAAGATGCCTGATACACTTGTTGAACAGCTATATCATAAATATCCTGATACATCTAAAAATATAACTTCAGCATCCTATATGCGTAAACCATTAGCTGATAAAAAGTGGTATGCAGGTAAAAGATGGGCTAATGATTTTATCGAGGCAGCTGGTTTTCCTAAAATACTGGCCGGAATAGCAACAGACAGGACAGAAATTAAACGATCAGTTGAAATTATTGAGCCCAGGAAAAGAGTTCCTAAATTAGAGGATTATCAAGTAGATATAAAAGAAAAACTACTTAGTATGTTAAAAAGGCAAGAAGATAAGACAAGATGTATGATATCTTTACCTACTGGTGGCGGTAAAACCCGAGTAGCTGTAGAGGCATTTTTAGAGTGGATGCAATATAGATTTGATGAAAATAAGTTCATGATATGGATTGCACAGAGTGAAGAACTTTGTGAGCAATGTATAAGTTGCATTGAAGAATTATGGAAAGATAGAGAATTTGTTTTACCATTAAAAGTTTATCGTTATTTTTCAAAGTATGACTTTCCTGATGATGATGAATTAAGTGGTGGAGTTATTGTGGCCGGGATTAATAAGTTATACTATAATATTAACCGGGATACCCCTTGCAATTGAATCGGCAGTTTTTGGGATGCTTCTGTGCATTACGATTGTCGGAATACCTTTCGGCCTGCAGCATTTTAAGATAGCCAAGCTTGCTTTAATGCCTTTCGGGGCAAGCGTAAGGTGATTAAAATTTATTATGATGCAGACCGAAGCAAGGCGAATATTCAATATAAGAACCTTATTTATGCAGGGTTTAATGGACTTGCTTGCTTTTTTGGAATTTATCGGTGACGGGCAAAGGATGATAAATTTATGTGTTTCTATGAATGAGACAATATAAAAATAATGAATACGGAGCGAAGATATGAAAAATATTTTTACAGGATTTTTACTGGTTTTTTTGGATTTTGATCTTAATCTGGGCAATTCAAAGATCGGTTTACTGCCGGATTTTATAGGATATATTAGTATGATAATAGGACTCGGCGAGCTGGCACAGGACAGCGTTAGATTCACAAAAGCCAAGACATATGCATTCGGCATGGCTTTTTACACCGGAATTTTGTATATATTTGATTTCGTCGGAATTACTCCGTTCTTTGGCGTATTTTCGTATCTTTTTTCTGTTTTGGCTACAGTTGTTTCATTGTACATTTCATATAATATTGTAATGGGTGTTTTTGATATAGAGAAAAAACACGGCATATCACTGGACGGAGAAAGACTGAGAGCCGCATGGATGCTTAATGCGGTTTTCAGCGTTTTAACCTATTTGTTGTATTGGGCAGGCCCGTTAGGCATATTCAGTGTCATAGCATATTTTATTGTAGCCGTTTATTTCCTGGTAGTTTTTAACAGATCTAAAAACTTATATTACACCTCAGTCCGCTAATCTGCGATGAAAAGAATTTGCCTTTAGCCTGTCTTTATTGATTTTGCCTTGTATATAGGTTACAATATAAACAGGTAAATTATTATAAATATTATACTTTATCATTCTTATACTTTCCGATATAAAATTAACTGTTCTGTCGGACATCTTGCATTTCGCGTATTTGTTCTGAATAAACTTCTAATATGCATATGAAGATAAGAATATTTTTATGCCGGTCACACAAATTGCCGATCTCGTCTTATCACCCTGGTTTTATCCCGAACATAAAATATTTACGGTATTAAGAATATTTCATAAGCTTTTATGGGAATATTCAATTATAGATTAGCTTTAATAACTTTTTGAGGGGGTTATGCTATGGAAGGAAGATCAATTAAGATTCATTCGTCGGTCAGCAATAAAATTAAACTTAAAGTTATTCCCGGACATTTTGCCACTAATAATTCCCACGTTAATCTTTATATTGATTTGTCCACGACAAAAACACGACTTAATGAAGCTTCCGAAACAGCCCGTGTTATGGCTATGCAATATGTAAACAGTACTGTTATCGATACTATTGTGTGCCTGGACAACTGTGACGTTATAGGGGCATTTTTGGCGCAGGAACTGACCAATGCGGGGATTCGGTCCATGAATGCCCATCAGACCATATATATAATCTCTCCCGAGTATAATATCAACGGCCAGATGATTTTCAGGGATTGCAATCAGGCGGCGGTATTCAACAAGAGGATTCTTTTGCTGGTTGCGTCCGCAACAACCGGCAACACTATAAAGCGCAGCCTGGACTGCATCAGATATTACGGCGGCATAGTAAGCGGTATCAGTGCGATTTTCTCTGCCGTCGACCAGGTTGAAGGAATAAAAGTTAACGCTATTTTCCGTGAAAAAGATCTTCCGAATTATAAAAGCTATAGCATAGACGAATGCCCTCTCTGCCGGTCGGGGCACAGGCTGGAAGCCATTGTGAACGGATACGGGTATATGAGATTATAAGTTAATAATTCAAAATGAAGGTGCCGAAAAACCATATTTACCTTTCGGCATCTTCTTTTTTTGACATTTAATGTGAAAACATCAGTCGGACGGTTATTAAACATATTGCATTTTTAAATGCATTTTTTATACTAATTTGCATTTTTTATCTATATTTATTGTAATAAAAAGTGCACTAAAAATCATACATGTATAATAATGTTGGTATAATTTGGATTGTGACATTTAAGGTTTCCGGATTACATATAGAATATTATGTAAAAAACAACAAAAAGTATAATTCTTACGGAAAAATATTATCATATATAACTAAAAACTTTTTCATAAAAATTTTATTATAAAATTTTAATATAGAGGATGACTATTTAAAAACATTGTGCTATAATTAATGCAAAATAAAGCAATAATGCTAAAAAAATAGTGCATAATCGTGCATAAAAGGTGCAAAACGCACTTAGACAACAAGATGACTTTGGGGGAACAATGAAACATATTAGAATACGCCTTTTAATATTATCAATAATAACAGCGGTTTTACTGGCGGGATGCATTCAAAAGAAAGAAAATCCGGTTGCCGGTAAAATCACAGATGAGAATTTTTCCGAATATCCTGAGAATGCACATGAGGCCGATTCCGAAAAAAAATTTATACCTGTTTATCTGAATGACGACAGGGAACTGGTTTGTATTGCCGAAGCGGAAGAAGGAGCTTTTACCGGAAAAGTGGCGGCGGAAGCTTCCGCTAAAGGTTTCAGGGGAACGGGATACGTTAAAGGATTTGAAAGCGACGAAGATTCCTGCACGGTAAAAGTAACCGTAAAAGAGGACGGAATGTACGATTTGATTTTTGTCAGTGCGGCAATAGGGGGATATAAAGAAAATTATGTTTATGTTGACGGTGAGAATCTCGGTGTCTTTTCATCGGACAGCAAAGAATTTTCGGAATCAGCCCTTGAACATATATATTTGTCTGCCGGTGACCATGAAGTAACTGTAAAAAAATACTGGGGCTGGATTTTGCTTGACAGGATAGAGGTATATACGTCAAGACGGATTAATCC
>CAZIHC010000249.1:0-3796 GCA_964538605.1 uncultured Herbinix sp.
GGTCAGGGATAAATACGGAACTGAAATATTTAAGGGCGATTTTCAGGATGCTGAATTCCAGCAAATGATGACCGATTGGGTATCCCAAAATACCAACCAAGGATTTAAGCCCGATTACAGTGATTTATCTTACACGGGAGCTACCTTTGTTGCGTTAAATACCTTGGATTATTATGAAGAATGGATTACAGAATTTGACGAAGAAAGTACATCTGAGGATTACTTTACTTGCAGCGATAACAGTAAGGTACTGTGTGAATTTATGAATATGGAAGAAGAGCCTTACTCATTTCTTAAAGGTGAAGACTTTATATCAACATATTTACACTTAAAGGATAAATCGAATATGTTATTTATTCTTCCGGACGAAGGAATAGAAGTAGAAGATTTTTTACGTAAGGAGGGTAAACTTGCCGATATTATTTACAACTGGGCAAATTACCAAACTACTATCGGAAAAGTTAAGCTCAGCATACCGAAATTTGCATATGCTGATGAGAATTATTTAAATGATACAGTAAAGGCAATCGGAATAAATAAAATATTTGATGTGGAAGAAAATGCATTTTCAAATCTGACCGATGAAAACATTTTTGTAGGAGCTATTAAGCAGGCATCAAAGATAAAAATTGACGAATACGGTTGCTCTGCCTCATCCTATACGGAGGTTAATCTTTTCGCAAACTCCGGATTAGTAGGGGAAGATGAAGCGGTAATAAACTTGAACAGGCCTTTTATTTACGTTTTATATAAAGAAAAGCTGCCGTTTTTGATAGGGGTGGTCCGAAATCCTTTGAACAGTTAATTGGCATATGCTATAAGCTAATGATTAAGAAAAATTTTATTAATAACATTTATTATAAGATGAACATAATAATAGCCCGGTTAACATGATTTTCCGGGCTATTATTTATGTTATGTTATTATTAAATTAATTATGTTTTATAAAAACTATTAATTTAAATAAATGAATAATTACAGATTAGCTGCTTATTAACCTAATCGTAGCCTTATATAATTTAATATAGTTTTTTATAACCCATCATAACCTTTTACAGCTTAGTCTTTTGTCCTTTGTCTCCACGGTTACGGATTTTTATCTTATTAACTTCTATCGGTTTGTTGTTATATTCAACTGTTTGTGTATCCGGACCAACTACCGCAGCAAAGCGTACAAAATCGTCCTTATTAAGCTTAATAGCCTTAACACCTCGGCTGTTTTTCTTAAGTTCCGGTACTTCCGAAAGGGAGAAGCCAAGGGATAAGCCCTGATCGGTAAGAATGATTACATTTTGATTGCCCGATAATATATCCCCTGCCGAAAGCAAGGTTATTCCGATAACTTCGTCTCCGTCTTCAAGTTTTGTGGCATTGACCTGAGAACGGTTCGTTTCAAATTCCGCACCGGAAACCATCTTGATATATCCGTTCTTTGTTACAAATAAAAGCTGGGCTTCAAAGAGCTGTTCAAAGGAGGTATAAAGGATTACTTCTTCTTTTTCCAGTTTGCATAAGGTATGTATTAAAGCTCCTCTGTCTTTCATCTTGCATCTTGGAATATTTTCCGCCTTAACCTGGAACATATTACCTTCCTTCGTGAAACAGCACAGCTTGTCCGTATTTTTCATCTGTATGATATAGCTGTATTCCTTGAGGTTTTCTTCAAGGACCCTGGTATAACTGCTTGTATCTATGGATTTGGTATAACCGAAGCGGTCAATAAGAACATATATATCTTCAACTTTTTTCTCTTCCACATAATCTTCGGTTATGGCGTTAATAAGCATGGTCCTGCGGTGGGAATGGAATAATTTCTTAAATTCTGTGAGGCGTTTCTTTATTACTTTAAACAGTTCTTTTTGACTGCCAAGAACTTTTTCGTATTCTTTTATGGAGTCTTTTAAACTTTCTTCTTCTTCATGCAGCTTTAATATTTCCAGGCCTATTAATTTTGAAAGCTGCATGGAAAGAATGGCATCGGCTTGTCTTTCAGTAAAGTTTAGGGTGCTTGCCTCTTTTTTTGAAGCTTCCGACTTAAAGCGGATACCCTCGGTATTGCCGTTCATAAGACAATCTTTGGCTTGTTTTACTGACGAGCTTCCGCGAAGGATTTCGATAATCAGGTCGATTATATCGGTAGCTCTTATTAAGCCTCCCACAATCTCCAAACGGTTTTTTGCCTTATCGAGAAGGTAGTTGTATTCTTTGGTATACAGCTCGATTTGGAAATCTACAAATTCTTTGATTAAACCTTTCAGGTCAAATAATACCGGCTGTTGATTCTTGATGGCAAGGAGATTAACCGAATATGTATCTTCCATAAGGGTCTTTTTATATAAACCGTTTAGGAGATTTTGAATGTCTCTGTCTTTTTTTACTTCGATGACTATTCGGATACCTTCCTTGGAAGATTCGTCCCTGACATCGTTTATTTCATCAAAAACTTTATCCTTAATCAAGTTGGAAAGATTTTCAACCAGCTTTGACTTGTTTCCCGCTACAGTATATGGGATTTCGGTAATAACTATATTTTTCTTTCCGTATTCGGCATTTTCTATTTCGGTCTTTGCACGAATCCGGATTTTCCCTTCTCCGCTTGTATAGATTTTTTCCATTTCGTCCACATTTATTATGGTTCCTCCTGTAGGAAAATCAGGAGCGGGAATATATTTCATCAGTCCCTTTACGGTTATATCGGGATTATCCATGTAAGCTATAATTCCGTCTATAACTTCGTCGGGATTATGGGGAGGTATATTGGTTGCCATACCGACGGCGATACCGGTTGTACCGTTAATAAGAAGGTTTGGTATCATGGCAGGAAGAACCGCAGGTTCTTTTTCGCTGCCGTCAAAGTTCGGGTTAAAATCTACCAGGTTTTTGTCCAGTTGCTCAAGCAGGGCCATGGCTCCGGGCGAAAGCCTGGCTTCTGTATAACGCATGGCAGCAGCACCGTCCCCGTCAATGGAGCCGAAGTTACCGTGGCCGTCTACCAAAGGAATCATAAGAGAATAATCTTTGTGAAGTTGACTAAGGCATCATAGATTGAACTGTCGCCGTGGGGGTGATATTTACCCATGGTATCACCGACGATACGGGCGCTTTTTCTGTGGGGTTTATCCGGCTCCAAGCCCAATTCCATCATGGAATAAAGGATTCTTCGCTGTACGGGTTTAAGGCCGTCCCTTACGTCCGGAACGGCTCTGGATACTATTACGCTCATGGCATAATCCCGATAGCTGTTTTTCATTTCTTCGGAATAATCCAGTTGAATTATTTGATCGGTTTGATTTTGATGACTCATTGTTACCTCCTATATAAGTTTAATGGAGCTTATATATCCAGCTTGGCGTATTTTGCTTCTTCCATAATAAAAGTACGCCTCGGAGGAACATTGCTGCTCATTAGGATATTGGTAATCTCATCGGCCTCGATATTGTCGCTTATGGTTATTTGGGCAAGTACTCTTGTTTCAGGATTTAGAGTGGTCTCCCAAAGCTGCTGGGCGTCCATTTCACCGAGACCTTTATACCGCTGGATATTTATAATTTTATAATCCTTATTTTTACGGAATGTTTCCAGTTCAAAATCGTTGTATAGATATTTGAATTCCCTTTTTTTCTTACTTTTTGATGCGGGTTCATACTCCACCCTGTACAAAGGCGGAAGACCTTTGTAAATCTTTCCTGCCTTTATAAGGTCCGGCATAAAGCGGTAGAAGAATGTTAAAAGCAGGGTACTGATGTGGGAACCGTCTACATCGGCATCGGTAAGGATAATGATTTTATCATAATTT
>CAZIHC010000250.1:0-3795 GCA_964538605.1 uncultured Herbinix sp.
TGAGCAGGTCGCAGCAATACGGTACGGCTATCTCCCTGTTTAAATTGTTGCCTTCATTTAATACCTCAAAGTCATTTGATTTAATAAGTTCTTCTACGGTCATACTTCCTCCTGAGTAAGTCTTACATTTTACTTTTTTTATCAAATTTGGACAACTCGTCCGACAATTTGTGAATATAATCCCTCAGAATATGTATGCAATCTTCTTCTTTTGCCACTCCACGGACAATGTCCTCAGCCAAAGCTTTACAGGTTGGTGCACCGCATGAGCCGCAGTCCAGTCCGGGAAATTTGTGCATTAGTTCTTCCACCTTAGCCATTTTATTTATGCTTTCCCTCATGTTTTTTCCCAATTTAAAGACCGGTTCATATGGAACATCTTCCGTCCAAAAGGCATCGGCGCTTTCTTCGGTATCAAGATGGGTACAGGCCACTGGAAGGTATTTTCTTAAACGCTTAAGCTTAACCTTGGCAAGATAGGGATTTTCCACCGTAAGAACTCCTCCGACACATCCGCCGGCACAGGCGTTAAGTTCAACAAATTCCAGCCTTTCAAATTTCTGATCCTCGAGATCTTCCAAAACCCTGATTACATTTTCTATCCCGTCTGCTGCCAGATAATTATCCGTAAGCAACGCTCCGGCTTCTCCTCCTGTACTTCCCCATCCTATGCCTATCCTGCCCGATTTTCCCAGATCCTCCACTTCATTGACACAATCTTTCATATACGGAAGGAGTATGGGATATATATCCTTCATGGCCAAAACTCCGTCAATTTCACTTTTCTTTATACCTATGGGTGATTTTACCGCCGTTACTTTAGCGGGACAGGGCGATATAAATATAATTCCTATCTTTTCTGAGGGAAGATTGGTTTCTTTCATTGCTTTATTTCTGGCATTAATGGCCGCCAGATCTACCGGTGCATAAATAGGCAACAGATGATCTATAAGATTAGGGAATCTGATTTGTATTAAACGCACCACCGAAGGGCATGCGGTACTGATTACAGGCCACTTATCTTCATTTTCCGCCACATACTTTCTGGTCATTTCGGAAACCAGTTCTGCGGCGCTGCTTACCTCATAAACATCGTTAAACCCCATCTTTTTAAGGGCCGTGAGCACAATATTTATATCGTCCAGATTATTGAATTGTCCGTATAATGACGGTGCGGGAAGCGCAACAGTATACTCAAATTTTTTCATTATATCCGGATTGTCATATGTAGCTACTTTGGCATGATGGGGGCATATCCTTATACATTCCCCGCAGTCAATACAAAATTCTTTGATTATAAATGCCTTACCGTCCCTTACCCGTATAGCCTGTGTGGGACACCTTTTAATGCAGTTTATACATCCTTTACATAATTCTTCCCTTAATAATACCGAAGTAAAAAATTCACTCATGCCCTCGCTCCCTTTATTAAATCATAGGTCTTTATTCTTTCGGTATAAAGACCTTCATTCTGACAGTTGTACCTACTCCCACCGTACTCTCTATATTAAATTCATCCGAGTATTTTTTCATATTGGGAAGCCCCATCCCCGCACCGAAACCCAAGTTTCTTATGTTATCCGGTGCAGTTGAATAACCGGCTTGCATAGCCAGTTCAATATCTTCAATTCCGGGTCCCCTGTCTGTCAGTATCATCTCGATTTCCTCGGGTGATATTATTACTTCGATTATTCCTCCGTAAGAATGGATTACCATATTAATCTCCCCTTCATACAAGGATATCGCAACCTTTCTTACGATATCCGGATCGACACCCAACAGCTTCAGTCTTCTTTTAACATTGCTGGAGGCTTCACCTGCTCTGGTAAAATCATTGGGGTCGACCTCGTATCTTAGAACAATTTTTTCATTCATCGACAAGGAGCACCTCCGCGAAGCCCCTTTTCATATAATATACCGCAAGCAGTAAACATTCTGTGTCCAGTAGACAGAAGAGCAATCTCCCTTTCTTTTGCCATTTCTATCATTGTTTCGTCAGGCATTTTCCCCCTGACAAAAACAATGCATATAACATCCATCATTTCAGCAGTACGTATTACCTGCGGATTGCATAATCCCGTAAGCAAAACAGATTTTTCTTTCATAAAGGCAAGAACATCGCTCATCATATCTGCTCCGCAAGCAGAATGCACTTCCCTGTCCTGTAATTCTTCTCCGCAAATAAACTTTGCACCTAAAGCTTCCTTTATTTCTTTAACGGTCATATATATCTTTCAACTCCTATCTCTTTTTAAATCAGGTTGTTTTCTTTACTAATTTCTATAAATATTATATTAACCTGGAATGATTGCCATATTTTTATTTATTGCTTTAAGCAAAGTCTTTACAATATTAAGAATTACTTGGAACCGTTGGATAGAAAATTTCAAATGAACTTCCGTAATTCTTCTTTGCCATAACTAAAGCCGCTTTTGCATTTGTAAATGCCGTACTATAATCCGTTTTTCCCAAAGCAAAAGCTATTCCGATACTTACAAACAGTTTATTTTTGTTAAACTCGTATGCATATAAATTATTTATATCCCTGCATATTTGCTCTGCCGTATCATATGCAGCCCTTTCAGAGCCTATGTCTTTCATAAATATAACAAATTCCCCAAGACCTGTCCTTCCTACTATGTCCGATTTTCTAAGAAGGCTCTTAAAAATAGCCGTTATCTTTTTTAGAATATTTTCATTTTCCAGTATATGGGCAAGCTCATTAGCTCCCTTATAATTTTGGACCTCGCACAATAGCAGTGCCGAAAGTGATTTAGGGTTCTGCGAGGTCATGCTGTGGGATATCAGCCGTTGTGCGGTTTCATTCGAGTATGCTTCAGTCAAGGGATCAAGCTGTATATTTTGATCGGCAGCTTCCGTATCTGCCTCACATTTATTTATCTGGGCAAGTTTTCCAACCACTTTATAGGGGTTTTTATTCTCATCGTAAATAATTGAAGCATAACAAACATACCAAGCAATAGCCCCTTCTTTTGTTAACAAGCGGAATTCAAACCTTACCTGCTTCTTTCCGCCCATCATGCTTCTGTACGTACTTATTGCTAAGGGCAAATCGTCGGGATGAATAATTTTTGTCTTTTCAAGCTTTTTGCTAAAGTTTTTTGTAACCGACTCTTTATTTAAAATCTCCCTGAACAGTTCGGAAAAATACAAGGTATCTGTCGCTATTAAATATTCAAAAAACAGTTCCCTCGAAAGTTCCAAAATAGTGCGGTGATTGTCTATCTCCTGTTCCATCTTCTTGTATTCGGTCATATATACCGTCATATCGACTGCCGTACAAAAATATATAGGAATGTTTTTATCCTGAACCTGGATATTTTCATCTGTCCTGTTTCCGTTAATCATTATCCATTTCAGGTTTCCGTTTTTTTGCAGGACACGAAAAAATATAATAAGCTGATTATCTTTCCTGAATTTTTGATTTGCCACCTGTTGGGTAAAGTATATTATATCGGCGGAATAAACCAGCTTAAAAACTGATTTTGGCCATATATCCGTTTTATAATCAATAAGATTAAAAAATTCGTCATTTGCCGACACTATTGTGAGCTCATCATCCAGCGCCACCTGCAGCAAACTGCATGGCAAATCTTTAGCTGCTTCATTAAAGTTGTTCAGAAGTACACTGCTCATATTCTCCTACCTTTCTATTTTACCGTTTGATGTTTTCGGGAATATAGGAAATTCAAATAAAACCTTAATAATAAACCTTTTTAAGTGTTTTTTGCAAGTGAGATCTCCCCACTTTTGCAAAATTTTTTCCCCAGGCAC
>CAZIHC010000251.1:0-3789 GCA_964538605.1 uncultured Herbinix sp.
AAACAGGGTTCTGTAAGATTTTGTAAGGCAATTAAACTTGCAATTTAAAATACAAGAAGTAGTTTACACAAACTTCTTGACACTATCTTATTCTAACCGATAGAATAAATGGTTATAAAACTGACTATACTAATAAAAAAATACGGTGGAAAGTGATGTGAAATGAAACTGTTTTTTAGAAAAAAACCACAGAAAGAAAATAATCTATTAAAAGAGATAAACCAAACAAAGCTTGCTTTGGAAGCCGCTTATTCCCAGTTTGAGTATGTTGTTGACCCGGATTTAATTGACAGTTGCATATATGAAATGAATGCCATACAAAACAGATATAAATATTTGCTAAAGCAAGCCAAAGCCTCAGATCTCAGTTATATCGAAACTAATTTTAAGTATTAACTGCTGCGCAAAAATTAAAAGGCCGTTTCATAATCAAATTTTTCTTTTGATTATGAAACGGCTTTTATTTATCAGTTTAAGCTATGAAACCTCGGCTTTTATTATTAGGATTTATATAAGTTTCGTTTAGTGTTCCCTTCCCGTAAGTCAAACCGGCATAAAGCTGCTGGGTATTTTTCATCATTGGACCGCTGTTATCGGTTTTGCTTACCTCTTCAAATCCTGCCTGGAGTTTCTGCAAAACCGTTTTTGCATACTGCAAAGTTTTTGGATCGTGCTTCATAAGGGCGGTAATGATTTGCTTACTCACATATATGTAAAGACTCATCAGATCGTAAGATATTTTATATCTGTAATCCAAACATGCCATAAGCTCGTTTACGCATTTATGTGCCCCTTTTAGCTCCCGCTCATACTCGTCCGGATTATTTTCATTGAAAGCCTTTACAGCCTCTTCAATTTTAGCCAGGGTTATTTCGTATAGAATAACTACCAGTTCACTTCGGGATGCTTGCGTTATTCTGGCGGTAAATGCCCTTATGGCTTCTTTATTCATATTTTAATACCTCCACATTCTTCTGTATCCTTATCCACACCAACTTAAATTATTGCTGCAATAAGGATAAGATTTGCTGCGGTCTTGCATTTGCCTGAGCAAGCATGGCGGTTCCTGCCTGCGCAAGAACATTCCTCTGGGTATATTCTGCCATTTCTTCGGCCATATCCACATCCTCTATACGGGACAAGGATTCCGTCATGTTTTCCGAAGTTACATCCAGATTGGATATGGCATGTTCCAGACGATTCTGGTAAGCTCCAAGCTTTGACCTTATGGCAGATATTTCATTTATGGCATTATCCAGCAAGGATATGGCTTTCTGGGCTCCGTCTGCAGTCGCAATATTGATTTTATCAATTCCGAGAGTTTCAGGAGTCACCCTAGGAATACGGATGGACATAGTTTGTCCTTCATTTGCTCCGATCTGAAGGTCCATGGGACCTGCGTCGAGAACAGTTACCGTAACCGGAGTATATGTTACCATATTGTCTATACCACCATATGTGGGGTCTTTATCCGGGTCTGTAATAACAGTATCTTCAAAAACAGTACCTACCGTTGCCGGAGATACTTCAAATACCATCTTGAAGTTATTCCGGTCGGAAACCGTAACTTTATTACCCTGTACGGATACGGTAGCTGTTTTTTCAAACAGCGAATCAGGTTTGTCAACAGAGAAATCAATCTCAGCTTTTGCGTCATATCCCCGAACCTCAGTACCGGTTACGGTTAATCCCAAAAGCTCGCTTAAGCCGGGCGAATCGCAATAAATCGAAATTACCTGGTCTGAGCCGTATTCTTTTGAAACAAATACCAAAGATTTGCCTGTAGCGAGGGATTCACTGGCATATCCTGCAAGCTCCGGATACTTTGCCATATCAAGAGGTTTAGGTTCTGTGAGGTCTGCCGCAAATACCGTAACATTCACGGCATCACATACGTCTCTCAGCTTTTGAAATACTTCGTCTATGGTTTCCCCTTCTTTTACTTCAACGGTCTCTCCGTTAATATTAATTTTCCCGGCTTCACCGGCACTTATTTTTCTTGTTGTTGTAGTATACGGCACGCCGCCATTGTCACCTAAAACAATAGTATTTCCTACCACTACGGCCTGTCTTGCATCCTGAGTAATCTTAATCGCATATTTTCCTACGGATACGGTATCTGACAAAGAAATCAGATTTACGCTGTTATTATTGGAAAATGACTTTCTGTCAATATTGCCGTTTAATAAAGTCATTGTATTAAATTCGGTATTTTCAGCAATACGGGTAATCTCTTGATTTAACTGATCAATTTCTGCCTGAATTGCAATTCTGTCATCTATAGTATATGTACCGTTGGCCGACTGAACCGCCAGTTCCCTCATTCTCTGAAGCATGGCCTCAACTTCTATTAAAGCTCCCTCAGCCGTCTGTATTACGGAAATACCGTCGGAAGCATTTCTTGAAGCCATATTGAGACCGGAAATCTGGGTTCTCATTTTTCCGATATGGCAAGTCCGGCAGCATCGTCAGCAGCACTGTTAATACGATATCCTGATGATAATCTCTGTAAACTTGCATCCAATAATTTATTGGTTTTGGCAAGCTGATTATTAGCTTTTAAAGCGGAAATATTATGATTAATTCTCATAGTCCGTCCCCTTTCCTTCTTTTCATAGCTGCCACAACCCTTCCTTGGACGAATGGACAGCAGGATTTATTTTAGTTCAGCAACCTCCTTGTGGCTGAAAATATCAGTTTCTTCCACTGATGTAAACATATTTAATATTGCTTTCGCCACCCTGTATAATATCCTTTCTGTTTCAGGATTTCCTGTTTCTTGAGAATCCTCGGAACTTATATAACTCCGGATATTTTCCGGTGACCTTTGCAGACAGAAGTTAATCTGTTTTATATCGAGATTTTCATCACTTAAGTATCTTTTTAGCTTATCCGCCTGTTCCTGAAGTATTTTTAGGCCTTCGGCATTATCGCATACAAAATAGCCGCTAAGCTTCCTGTCTTTTAATGTTGCTTCCGCTTTTATGCTGCCTAGCCTCTCAGATGTATAATTTACGGAAACTTTACCCTTTTCTCCTGTTCCTCTGATTATAGTCAGATTGACATGGGTTATTTTGCCCTCCACTTCAACGGGTATATGGTAGAACTCCCGTTTTGCCAGGTTTCTTATAAACTGCATTTGAAGTCCCAGGCTTCTTAACCGGTTAAGCTTAAAGGAATCTATTTCTTCATCTTCGGATTCCTTGTCAATTAACTCGTTTACTTCTTTCTCAAGCTCGTCATAAGCCTCATTCATTGTTTTCTTGTCAATTAATGTATCGGTTAAATCATCTGTTTTCTTTAGTTGTTTTTTCAGATTTTTGAACAAGGTATCTTTACTACTTAAAACATACTCTGCCATAATCAGATTGGTTGTGGTACATGGAAGCTTAAAATCACTTAAGAAACGTAACGCCTGGTCGCAATTACTGTATATTTCCCTTAATTCTTTTAATCTCTCATAATAAAAGTCCTGACCGACTCCTGTATCGGCTTTCATATCCCTTATTTCATCAAACAGCTTTTCAACAGTCATATTGCCAATGGTATCCCAAACTTCAGTCTCCGTAAGATACGGTGAATTTTCCTTGATCTTTCGATGAAGTCCGTAAAGTTTATCGGGGGTCAGACTGTCCAATAGCTGTTTTACAATAGATTGCAGAATTTCGCCCTGAGCAAAATTGCTTTGGTCCGCTTTGTTGTCAAATATCGAACCCAACTGGTCCGTTATAGTTTCTTTCTCATATGCAATATCCTGCAAAAGTCCAAATTCATCATCTATCTTATAAT
>CAZIHC010000252.1:0-3760 GCA_964538605.1 uncultured Herbinix sp.
CCTGAGGGGGTTGTACCCAAGCCCCAGATAACTAAGCCCTGCTTCGGCAAGCACAGCATTATTAAAACCGATTAATAAAGCCGGGATCAATACATTTCTGGTATTAGGCAAGATATGAATAAACATAATCCGCAGACTACCTGCCCCCATTAGTTTTGCGTTACTTACAAACTCCCTCTCCTTTAGGACAATAAACTCACTTCTTACCACACGGGCATAACTGGGGACAAATAAAATCCCAAGGGCAAAGATAATATTATAAGTTCCCGGTCCAAAAATACTTACAAAAACCAAAGCAAGCAAAATACTTGGGATTGCGGTTAAAACATCATTAAACCTCATTATTACTTCATCAAACCATCCGCCGAAATATCCTGTCATGGCTCCTACTATGGTTCCTAAGGATGCCCCTATAAGTACTATTGCAACGGCTATTACATATGTGGTTCCTGCTCCAACCATAACACGGCTTAAAATATCCCTGCCAAAATTATCGGTTCCAAACGGATGCATAAGACTCGGAGGAGAATTTTTTAATGCCGCATTCATCGCATTCGGATCATACGGTGTATAAAAAAATCCTATTAAAACAATCAAAAGCACTAAAGATGTTATAGTAAGGCCCAATATATAATTTAAATGGTAGGTCTTCCCTTTTATTTTTATCATAATCTTCCCCCTACCCTGCTCTAATCTCTTTTGACTCTGGGGTCAATCCATTGATAAATAAGATCAACAAGAAAATTTATAATTATTACTACGGATACGATATAAAGGATAATAGCCTGAACAACCGCATAATCCCTGTTCGCTATGGATGATACCAGCAAGCGGCCAAGACCGGGAAGGTTAAATACCTGTTCCACAAGTATGGCTCCTGCCAGTACATCAGCCAGCATCATGGCTAAAAAAGTTATTACCGGAATTAATGCATTTTTAAGTATATGCCTGATAAGAATTCTTGCCTTTGTCATGCCTTTGCTTTTGGCCGTTCTGACATAATCCAGTTCCATTTCCCTAAGTAAAGAGCTTCGTAAGAATTTTACGGTCATAGCAATCTTAGGTATTGCCACCGCTATGGCCGGAAATATCATAAATCTTATAAACAGTCCGAAGTTCTCTCCGGGACTTATGTAACTTCCAGGAGTAAACCATTTTAATATAATACCGAAAATAAGTGTAATAAGCATACCCAAAAAAAATGGAGGTACCGACATAAATATCTGTGTAACCAGTGTAATAAAAGAATCCGAAATGCCGTTCTTTTTACCGGCAGCCAGAATTCCAAGAGGTATGGAAATAATAACAATAAGAAAAAATGACAATACTGCCAGCCAAAGAGTTACGGTCAGACGATTTTTTATCAATGTACCTACTTTCATTTGCATCTGGTACTGGGTCGAATAACCGAAATCACCTTTTAATGCTCCTTTTATCCAGTTAATATAACGGACGGGGATGCTTTTATTAAGCCCCATCTCTTCCCGGTATCTTTCCAATTGCTCTTCGGTAGCATCCATACCAAGGACGTTTATAGCACTGTCGCCCGGAATTATCTGAAATGTTGTGAAGGTCAAAACGGAAGTAATAATTAATGACACTATTAATGCAGCTATCTTTTTTATAGTATACTTCATCCAGACCTTCACCTCCTTATGAAAATTAATTATCTGTTATAAAACTTTTGTATCCATCGTATAGGCGTATGTATTCTTGTTTTCTCTTTTCGTTTACATTTCATAGGTTTAATCCACAGGAAATTCGAATGAACTCCCTGTGGATTATTTCCTGCAGCTTAAATATCAGCTAATCAATTTTTACTGTAAGCCATTAAAATATCATATAAAAACGTCAGCAATATACCTATTTTTTATAATATATCCGTGACATATCCTGAACATAAATCGGATAGTAGGTATATCCGCCCAGCTTATCATTTACCGCTGTCATCTGATGCGGGTCCTGAATAAATACGGCAACCGCATCATTGGTAAGCATAGCCTGCATTTGTTTATACAACTGAATCTTTTTTTCTTCTTCCGTTTCTTTTTCACCTTGTTTGTAAAGGACATCAAAGTCAGGATTAAAATAATTCATAAAATTATTATCCGCATACGTACAGAACCTTGTCAATGCCTTTCTAGGTGCCAGTTCGGCAGCAAGCCCAACAAGAGTTGTCTCGTAATTTCTTCCTTTATATACATCAGACTTCCAGCTGGACCATTCAATCAGCTGAATCTGAGCTGTAATACCGACCTGTTTCAACTGTTCTACAATAACCTGGGCGGTATCTACATGATACTGATAGTTTGATGGCACCGTAATAGTAAATTTAAAACCGTTGGAATATCCTGCTTCTTTCAGTAATTCCTTAGCCTTATCCGGGCTATACGGATATACATTCACAAGGCTTTCATCATAATATTTCTTAAAGGCAGGATACATGTTGGTACCTATGACATTTCCCCGCCCTCCGGCAACCATATCAATAACAGCCTGCCTGTCTATAGCATAGCACAGGGCTTGTCTTACCAGTTTATTGTCAAAAGGTGCAACCTTGTTGTTAATAAACAGTCCCTGAATCAGATTCATAGGACCTGATTCCAGATGATATCCTTTAGGAAGCGATGCCGCCTGAGAATCGGTAATATAAGGTAGGATATCTATATTTCCTGCCTGAAGTTCCATAAATGCAGCATCCGTATTGGATGATATCTTGAAAGTAACCCGGTCAAGATACGGAACACCTTCCATATAATACTCTTCATTCTTTTCCATGACAAAACTCTGTAGCGGTGTATAGGATACAAACTTAAAAGGTCCGGTACCGATAGGTTTGGTACTTAACTCCTCATAATCTTTCGGTACAATTGAACATGTCAAATATGGAAGCAGTTCGGTTTCTGCCTGTTTTAAGCGAATTTCGACCGTTCTTTCACCGGTTGCAATCACATCAGAAATAACAGAAAGCGCCGATTCAACTATAACCGTAGGATCTTGCGGTTCTAGCATACCGGCGCTTCTTTTTATCGAATATACGACATCATCAGCTGTAACAAGTCTGCCATCATGAAATTTCACATTTTCCCTGAGGGTAAAAGTATAAACCATTCCGTCCTCTGAAATTTGATAGCTTTCTGCCACAGCCGGAACTAAATTTCCGTCAGGATCAAACTTAACCAATCCTTCAAAGATATTGAATAAAACTTCTTTGGTTCCTGCCGATAATGCCTTGTGCGGGTCAAGACCGTCCAAATCCTGGGTTATACCTACTGTGATTGAACCTCCATAGGTAGGCTCCGATTCTGTTGCCTCCGCAGGTTCAGTGAAAGACGAGCTCTCAATCGCGGGAGTTTTACTCTTATTTGTATCCTCCTTCTTGCCACTACATCCGTAGAGTGCAATAGTAAATACAAAAATAAGAAGTAATACTTTAGCCGGTTTCATTTTAAGCATAATTTCACTCCTCACTCATGATTAACTCATATTATTTAATTGTCCCTAACATAATAAAACATATTTTCTTTGTTTGCAAGGAAAATATACATTATACTTCCATATTTACAAAAATTTATAAATAATCAGAAAACCTTTTTAAAAAATCTGAAATGCCCCATCTGGAAATCATGCCTATTACCAAATTGTACTATAAAATTAACCCTTAAATCAGTCAGGAAGTTTCTTCCCACACTTGGGACAGAAATCAAATTCTGAAGCAACCGATGTTCCGCAATAAGGGCAAAACAAAACACTCGTTCCG
>CAZIHC010000253.1:0-3747 GCA_964538605.1 uncultured Herbinix sp.
TTGGCAATGGAGAACTTACTAAGAAGCTGAATGTCAAGGTTAATGCATTTAGTGCCAGCGCAGTAGAGAAAATTCAGGCTCTTGGTGGAATTGCTGAGGTGATTTAATATGTTTAAAACATTCCGGAACGCATTAAAAATAAAAGAGATCAGAACCAAATTACTCTACACCTTAGTGGCTCTTGTAATTGTGAGACTGGGAACTTTGCTTCCCGCTCCCGCAATTAGCAGAGAAGCGGTTGAACAGGTATTTTCAAATATTAATCTTGGATTCCTTGGCCATCTTACCGGTGGTTCTTTTTCCAGGATGTCAATATTTGCCCTTAGTATTTCGCCGTATATCTCCGCATCCATTATATTGCAGCTGTTGACCATAGCAATTCCCAAGCTTGAAGAGATGCAAAAAGAGGGAGAAGACGGCAGACAGAAAATGGAGCAGATTACCCGTTATATGGCCATTGGTTTGGCTGTTATAGAATCGGCAGCTATGGCTATAGGCTTTGGTTCAAGTTCAGGTATACTTGAAGGCGGACTTACATTTACAAACGTGGTACTTGTGGTAGCTTCATTTACAGCCGGATCTGCTTTCCTTATGTGGCTGGGAGAAAGGATTACCGACAGAGGTATCGGTAACGGTATTTCTATAATCCTTTTGTTTAATATAGTATCAACGATGCCGGCAGATTTTATAAATCTGTATTATCAGTTTGTATATGGGCAGCCTGTATGGAAAGCTATTATTGCGGTAGTAGTAACCTTGGCAGTTATTATTTTCACCATAGTATTCGTAATAATACTGCAGGATGCCGAAAGGAAAATCCCCGTACAGTATGCAAAAAAAGTTCAGGGAAGAAAAATGGTAGGTGGACAAACCTCCCATATTCCTTTGAAGGTTAACACTGCAGGTGTAATACCGGTTATATTCACCAGTTCTTTAATGTCGTTCCCCGGAGTAATAGCATCATTCTTTGGCGTATATCCGGCCAGAGCATATGTTATACCTAAGATACTGAAAGTACTGGATCAAAGCAGCTGGCTGAATATTAATTTTAAAAATTTTGATTTCGGTGAATTTAAGTATTCCATCGGATTACTTATATATATAGGTTTCATTATCTTCTTTGCCTATTTCTATACATCAATAACGTTTAATCCGATAGAAATAGCCAATAATATGAAAAAGCAGGGTGGTTTTATACCCGGTATCCGTCCAGGGAAACCGACATCGGATTATTTGAACAAAGTACTTAACAGAGTAATATTTATTGGTGCTGTTGGACTCATAATTGTTTCTGTAATACCGATATTCTTCTCCGGAGCTTTCGGAGCACATGTAAGTTTCGGTGGTACATCGATAATAATTATTGTCGGTGTTATTATAGAGACAATTAAAGAAGTAGAGTCACAGATGCTGGTACGTCATTATAAAGGCTTTTTAAGTGACTAATAGAAAATATCCGTTGTGGGACAATCAGGCTATAAGGCAGATTGTCTCACTGCGGTATAACCAGTACTGCAACAGGGGGAATAGGCATGAAGATAATCATGTTGGGAGCGCCGGGGGCCGGCAAAGGTACACAGGCAAAAAAAATTGCCGCAAAATTTAATATTCCTCATATTTCAACAGGGGATATATTTCGTAAAAATATAAAAAACCAGACTACACTGGGGAAAAAAGCCCAGAAGTATATTGATAAAGGGCTTTTGGTACCGGATGACTTGGTTCTGGAATTGGTTATGGAGCGCATAAATGAGCCTGACTGCAAAGACGGATATGTGTTTGACGGTTTTCCGAGAACTATTCCGCAGGCAAAAGCATTGGACGAGGCTCTCAAGATGAAAAACGACAGAATGCAATATGCGATTGATGTGGACGTTCCGGATGAAGTAATAATTCGCAGAATGGCAGGTAGAAGGGTTTGCCCCAATTGCGGCAAAACTTATCATACAGAAACCCTGCGTCCGAAAACCGAAGGAATCTGTGATTCCTGCGGCAGTGAACTGATACTGAGAGATGACGATAATCCTGAAACGGTAAAAAAACGTTTGACGGTTTATCATGAGCAAACCCAGCCCCTTATTGATTACTATAAGCAAAAGGGCATATTATACAGCGTAGACGGAACAAAAGATATTGAAGAGATATATAATGAAATTGTTGAGATATTAACTGCTTAATCCGTCAGCTTAATCGCAAAGCGGATCTGAAAGGAAGAGTTTAATGCCTATAAGCATAAAAACAGAAAAAGAAATAGAATTAATGCAGGAATCCGGAAGGATTTTGGCATTAGTACTTAAAGAGCTGGAAAACTATATAAAACCGGGCATTTCTACTCTTGAGATTGATAAGAAATGTTATGAGTTGATAAAGGGGTATGGCTGCAGGCCGTCATTCCTGAATTATAACGGATTTCCTGCTTCGCTTTGTGTTTCTGTAAATAATGAGGTTGTACACGGGATTCCGGATAAGGAGCATATCCTTAAGGAAGGCGATATTGTCAGCCTGGACTGCGGGGTCATATATGAAGGATATCACTCTGATGCGGCCAGAACGGTTCCGGTCGGCGAAATATCCGAAGAAGCAAAAAAACTGATTGAAGTAACCGAGCAGAGCTTTTTTGAAGGTATTAAACATGCCAAAGCCGGGAAACATTTACATGAAATATCTGAGGCTATTCAGGCTTATGTAGAATCCTTCGGATTTTCCGTTGTAAGAGATTTGGTGGGACATGGAATTGGAAGAAATCTTCATGAAGAACCGCAGGTACCAAATTTCAAACAAAGAAGCAGGGGGCCGAAACTGGCACCCGGAATGACTTTGGCAATTGAACCTATGGTAAATGCCGGCCGATACCATGTTTATTGGGCGGATAATAATTGGACAGTTCTTACCCGGGACGGTTCTTTATCGGCTCATTATGAAAACACCGTACTGATTACAGATGGTGAACCCAAAATATTAACATTATTATAATATTCTTATTATAATATAAGAGTACGGAGTATATAAATGCAGGATTTAATCGGACGTTTTGTTATATCAAAAGCCGGCAGGGATGCCGGAAAATGCTATGTAATAATTAATACTCATAATGAATATGTATATTTAGTGGATGGTAATATTAGAACTTTAGATTATCCAAAAAAGAAAAATATTAAGCATATAATAAAGTTAAAATATTACGACCAAAATCTTGCCGAAGCGATTCAGAATAAATCGGTAAAAAATGAAGAAATTAAAAGAGCACTGAAACTGTTGCAAATTAAATTATCTAAAAAGGAGGTTGAGTAATGTCGAAATCCGATGTAGTTGAAATCGAAGGTACTGTTGTTGAGAAGCTTCCTAATGCTATGTTTCAGGTTGAATTGGAAAACGGGCACAGAGTACTTGCTCATATAAGCGGAAAGCTTCGTATGAATTTCATTAAAATAGTACCCGGTGATAGGGTCACCCTGGAGTTATCACCGTACGATTTGACAAAAGGAAGAATTGTATGGCGTGACAAATAGGATTAAGATTTTATCGTGTGACAAGTAGAATAAATTGTGGATATATAGAAAAATATTGCTTGCTATTATATTTCTGCGGTGATATAATAATAAGCGGACTTTTTTGAAAGGGGTGAATTACTGTGAAGGTAAGATCATCAGTAAAACCAATTTGCGAAAAATGTAAAATTATTAAGAGAAAGGGAGCTATCAGAGTTATCTGCGAGAATCCCAAACACAAACAAAGACAAGGCTAATT
>CAZIHC010000254.1:0-3694 GCA_964538605.1 uncultured Herbinix sp.
TGAAGATAAATTAAATTTTTGCTTACTGGTGCTTATAGGGATATGCAGACCTTTCATACTTCAGATTGAATATACAGATTTAGAGGTTGAACAGATTGTATAGCCAACTTATTTGACATATACAAAGCTAAAGCGTTAATAATAAGCGATAGAGTATATAGGTATAGCCGAAAAACACAGTATGTTTGTAATTCGTAAAAATTCATATACTGTGGACACTGTGGTTATGCCTGTATACTCTTTTTGTTAATTAACAGATTATCATAAATTGTAGGCTCATATTATATTGATTTTCATGTTTTATATAAACAAGCATATATTAGATAAAGGTTTATTAGTAATGTGTATATAAAAAATTATTCGTTTAGTTACAGGGATGGCATTTTAACTTGAATGGATTAAGTAATATCAAAAGGAAGGAGGATTATAGGATTAGTATGACAAACGGGGGTATAAACAGTGGCAAAGTGGAAAACCAACTGAATCTTGCCTTGGATGTGCCGGAAGAAGTCAGAGACAGGACCCTGGATTTAAACGTAGGATACTCTCCGCAGACGAATCTGTGGGAATTGATTATAAAGTACAACGGAACTCTGGAACGGATTGCCAATGAACTGGGAATAGGCATTGTGGAATTATCCGGAGGATATGCCGTTATAACCATACCCGAAAATCTGATAGACCTTTTGGCAACCTATGAGGAAATTGAATTTATAGAAAAACCCAAACGCTTATTTTTTGAGGTAAACGAAGGAAGGACCGCTTCCTGTATAAACCCTATTCAGGCCCAACCCTATAATTTATCCGGAGAGGGGGTACTAATTGCAATTATTGATTCCGGTATTGACTATTCCCATCCGGATTTCAGAAACGAAGACGGTACAACTAGGATTGAAGCTTTGTGGGATCAGACCATACCGGGAAATCCTCCGCCGGGCTTTAACATAGGGACCCTTTACACCAGAGATCAACTTAATGAGGCTTTAAGCTTACCCATGCCTGACAGGCTTAATGTGGTTCCCAGTACCGATATTTCCGGACACGGAACCCATGTTGCTGGAATAGCAGCAGGAAACGGCAGGGCAAGCAGAGGCCGTTACAGGGGAGTTGCCCCTGCCAGTGAGCTTTTGGTGGTTAAGCTTGGCGAGTCAGTGGGAGGGTCATTTCCGAGGACGACGCAGCTTATGCAGGGCCTGGAATTTGTAGTTAATTATGCAATAGCCTTAGGAAGACCTCTGGCCGTAAATATCAGTTTCGGAAACAATTACGGGTCTCATACAGGAAGGTCCCTGCTTGAAAGTTTTATAGATGAAATAGCAAACAGAGGCAGAACCAGTATTGTAATAGGCACCGGCAATGAAGGAGCGGAAGGAAATCATGCCGGAGGAATTCTTAGAATGGGTACTACGGAAGTTGTGGAGTTTACAGTCAGTGAATTTGAATTCTCCCTGAATCTACAGATATGGAAAAACTACTTTGATCATTTTGATATATCAATTACTGCACCCAACGGGGTAAGGGTAGGCCCTGTACCAAGAAGGCTTGGAACCCAGCAGTTTCAGATTGCCCAGACTGAAATTCTTTTATATTACGGGGAACCTACTCCGTATAACGCACAGCAGGAAATATATATCGAATTTATTCCAATCGGCACTTACATAAATGCGGGGGTTTGGAGAATTGAACTGGTACCCAGACATATAGTTGTGGGAAATTATGATATGTGGCTGCCGGCAGGCGGTGTAAAAAATCCGGCCACCAGATTCCTTTTATCCAACGAATTTACAACTCTTACAATCCCTTCAACCGCATACCGGGCTATATCCGTAGGGGCATATAATGCATATACCGGTGCATTGGCTCCGTTTTCCGGAAGGGGTTATACCAGAGATAACCAGATTAAACCTGATATTGTAGCACCGGGTGTCAATATTAATTCATGTTCTCCGGGTGGCGGTTATACCGTAAGATCGGGAACTTCCATGGCAACACCGTTTGTAACCGGAAGTGCCGCCTTACTGATGGAGTGGGGAATTGTTCGTGGCAATGACCCGTACCTGTATGGGGAGAAATTAAAAGCTTATCTTATAGACGGAGCCAGACCGTTAAGAATTGAAGATGTATATCCGAATCGCACTTTGGGTTACGGTGCTTTGTGCCTTGAAGATACGTTCAGAAACATAGTTTAAAAGATTTTATGTATTTAAGATTAATCTTTCTTAATAATTTTATTTATAATATGGTATTTTAAAATTTATATTATTTCCTCAATTACGGTTATATAATTAAAAGATATTACTAAAATAAATTTATAATCCCGTTGTTTCTGAAGTTATTGTATTGTCATATTAATAAAAAACCTGCTGTGATTAGGTTGGGGACAAAAATTTCTTAGATTAACCAAATCACAACAGGTGTTAATATAAAGTATATAAAAACGACCGGATTTTATCTGTATTTATTAGTCCTCATCCTGGCCGCCATTATTATTTCTTACTTCGGATATTTTTGCCATAAACATAACAATAAATGTCAGCAGTATTATAACAACGAAAATACTTGCCATGCCTTTGCCCATTATTTCAAAAGCATAAATAAGATCTTGTTTCATAGTAACTCCTTTCCTTATGCCATCTTTTGAAGAATTTCACTGACAATTTTAATAATTGCTCCGCCGGCAATAACCGAAGCTATCTGACCGGAAACATTGGCACTGATGGCATGCATTAAAAGATGGTTGGTAGGATCTTCTTTTAACCCCATTTTTTGAACAACCCTTGCCGACATAGGAAATGCTGAAATACCGGCAGCTCCGACCATAGGGTTAATTTTCTTGCCTTTCTTTAAGAACAGGTTTAGAATTTTTGCAAACAGTACACCGCCTATAGAATCAAATACAAAAGCTACTAAACCAAGGATCATAATAATAATTGTTTGGGGAGTTACAAAATACTCTGCCCGCATGCTGAATGAAATTGTTATTCCCAATAACAGGGTAATTAAGTTAGCAAGGATATTCTGTGCCGTTTGTGACAAAGAATCAAGCACACCGCATTCACGAAGCAGGTTACCAAACATCAGGAAACCTACCAAAGCTACGGAAGTAGGAGCTATTAGGCCGGCAATAAAAGTAACGATAATGGGGAATAAAATTTTGGTCATTTTTGAAACTGATTTAGGATTATAATCCATACGAATCATACGTTCTTTTTTCGTTGTAACCAATTTTATGGCAAAAGGCTGTACAATCGGAACCAGAGCCATATATGAATATGCAGCTACCGCAATTGCGCCTATATATTGAGAACCTAATATTTTTGAAACCAATATTGAAGTAGGACCGTCGGCAGCTCCGATAATACCTATGGATGCTGCGTCTTTTAAATCAAAGCCCAAAAGGACAGCTACAACTACGGTGAAGAAAATTCCAAATTGTGCTGCTGCACCGAATAAGAACATTTTGGGATTCGAAAGAAGCGGTCCGAAATCAATCATGGCACCAATACCTATAAATAATAATATCGGCATGGCTTCAGATGCTTCGATACCTACATTGTATAACCATTCAATGATTCCGGTGGTTTCCTCATTTAAGCCTTCAAGCATTTGTGTAAGAACACCGGAATTAGGCAGGTTAACCAGGATAGCTCCAAATCCCATGGGAAGAAGTAATGCCGGTTCAAAGTCTTTTGCT
>CAZIHC010000255.1:0-3639 GCA_964538605.1 uncultured Herbinix sp.
GATGCATTTATCAATTTATCTTATACATGGAATTAATAATTTTAATAAATAAATTGCTTGTAAAATTAAAAAAGACACAATATAAAATACACTTTTTGCTTTTAATGTGGTATAATAACAAGATAATAGCATTTTTTGTGCCCTTAAATATTAATCCGAATTGAAAATATAACCATAAGTAAACTACTTGGATATTATATATGTGGTCGATTATAAATCTTATTTTGTGAGGGGTATTGAGTATGCTTCAAATTTCACGGACGGGGATTAGGAATCTGGCATCCAATGATTTGGTTTATGCCAGAGGATTACAATACTACAAGGAAAACCGTGTTGTCAGTGCTTCTTATTCAAATTCATCAAAAACATATCGGTTGGAAGTTCAGGGGAATTACAGATATTCCGTTACAATAGAAGAACAGGAAGACGGGTCTTTCGATTACAGCTGCAATTGTCCTTCCAGACTAAAGGATCAGGGAGCCTGCAAGCATGTGGTGGCTGCTTTGTTGTTTATATTAACATATCAGGAAAGGACTCTGCTTTCTACGACTAAAAGTCCTGAGGAAAGAAAAATAATTCAGATTTTGGATTATTTTGCTTCACAGGAGGAAACCGCACTGGTCGGAGAAACTTTTTCGTTGGAGCCTACCGTTACTATTCCCCACATGATGAAAGGGGATGCGGCAAGAGCATACGTTTCTTTTCATGGAGGCAGCAACCGGAAATACAAGATACAGACTATTAAGAAATTTCTGTCTGATATCTATAACAACGAAAACTTTACATTAGGGAAAGAATTTAGATATATAAGCGGGGAGAGCACCTTTGACAGGTTTTCGCAAAATATAATCGATTATCTTCTGGAAATATACGAAATCCAGGAGGTGGTAAACAGTTCGCTTTTTTCAAAAGTATTTTCAAAATCCCATGTAATTATGACCAGGAATATGCTGCTTAAGTTTCTTGACCTTTTGGACGGAAACGATTTTACCCTGGAGCTTTACGGAAAAACTTATCCGAATGTCCGGTATGTCAAGGGCAATCCCAAGATTGCCTTCCAGCTTACAATGGACGATGAAGCTATTATTGTAGACTATAAGGGAAAAGAAGCTGTAATTCCCATAACCGATACCGGTGAACTTCTTTATTATGACGGTGTTATCTATAAACCGGACAAGAAATTTATAAACAATTTTAAACCTTTTTATAATACCCTTGGCAGGGACAACGGGCCATTGGTTTTCAAAGGCGAGAAGAAGAACCGCTTCCTGGAGCATGTACTTCCAAGAATTAGTGAGACTATGGAACTGGAAGTTCCGGAAGAGTTAAAAAATCGTTATATTTCCGAAGAACTTGAAGCAAGTATTTATTTTGACAGACACAAATACGGCATAAAAGCGGAACTTCGGTTCCGTTACGGCGAATATGAATTTAATTCCTTCGGAAATGCCAACTCGGGATCATATATAATTGTCCGCCAAAGGGAAAGTGAAGATGCCATAATTTCCGAGATTTTAAAGCTGGGCTTTGTACCTTATAAAAACTATTATTTGTTAAAGGATGAAGACCTGATATATGAATTTTTGGCCGGAAAAGTTAGGGACCTGGAGGGAGTAGCCCATTTATATTATTCGGAGGACTTTAAAAAACTTGGCATACGCACTCCCGGAAATTTCACGGCCAGTGTCCGGGTAGGAAGCGGAATAAATCTTTTGGAACTGGATTTCTCCTTTGACGATGTACCTAAGGATGAAATTAAAGATTTAATACACGCATATCAGGTAAAAAAGAAATATTACCGCTTAAAAAACGGCAGTTTTATTAACCTTGAAGAAGATAATATTGAGAAACTTTCAAAAATCCTGGCTTTTTTAAATGTAGGCAGCAAAGATATAGAAGATAATAAAGTATATCTGGCAAAATCCCATGCTGTATATCTGAAAAAGGTCTTTGACGAAAAAAGCCTGCAGCTTAACAAAGACCGGAATTTTGCCCATCTTACCGAAAGGATATTAAACCCGTCTATAACCGAATATAAGGTTCCTGACGGAATTCAGGCACAGCTTCGGCCTTATCAGGTTACAGGCTATAAGTGGCTAAAAACCCTGGCCGAACATGAACTTGGCGGAATTTTGGCAGATGATATGGGACTGGGAAAAACCCTGCAGTCGATTGTATTTATTGCATCAGTTATTTCGGAAAATAAGAATTCGGATTTAAAACCTCATTGTTTAATAGTTTGTCCAACTTCATTAACCTATAACTGGCTTGATGAACTTGAAAATTTCGCTCCTTTTATTAAAGCAGTTGTGGTTAACGGCAACCCACAGGAGAGAAAAGAAATTATTGAAAATTATAAGAACTACGATGTGCTTATTACATCTTATCCTTTGATAAGAAGGGATATTGCCTTGTATGAAAATATAGATTTTAATACTATTTTCATAGATGAAGCGCAGTTTATAAAAAATGATGCCTCCCTGAACGCAAAATCGGTAAAACGTCTAAAAGCCAGACACAGGTTTGCTTTAACAGGCACTCCCATTGAGAACAGCTTGTCGGAGCTTTGGTCCATATTTGACTTTATTATGCCGGGCTATCTGCACAGCCATGCAAAGTTTGTTGAAACATATGAAAAACCGATATTAAGGGATGATAAAGAGGCACTGGAGGATTTACACCAGCTTATAGCTCCGTTTATACTTCGCCGTATGAAAAAAGATGTGCTTACGGAACTGCCGGATAAGTACGAATCAAAGGTTCTTACGGAACTTTCCGAGGAGCAAAAGAAGATATATGTATCTTATCTTGAAAATATCCGAAGTGAAATACGCAATGAGCTAAATGAAGGGGGCCTGGAAAAAAGCCGTATGAAAATTCTTGCGGCTTTAACCAGACTAAGACAGATATGCTGTCATCCGGCTACATTTTTGGAAAATTACCAGGGCGGAAGCGGAAAACTTGATTTGCTTATGGAACTGATTACCGAAGCTATAGCCAACGATCACCGTATTCTGGTATTTTCCCAGTTTACGTCAATGCTGCGGATTATAGAAGAAGAATTGAAAGATATGAATATTCCGTATTTTTATCTGGAAGGCAGCACTCCTACCGAGGAAAGAAACGAAAGCGTCAAACGCTTTAATCAGGGTGAAGGCAGTGTGTTCTTAATATCATTGAAGGCAGGAGGAACCGGTCTTAACCTGGTCGGTGCGGATACGGTAATCCATTATGACCCCTGGTGGAATCCTGCGGTGGAAGAACAGGCTACTGACCGTGTATACCGTATCGGCCAGCAAAACAAGGTTCATGTACTCAAGTTGATTACCAAGGGGACAATAGAAGAGAAGATTTACAAGCTTCAAAGGAAGAAAAAAGAATTGTCGGATACAATAATCACAACCAAGGAAGTATTTATCAATACTCTGTCCAGAGAAGAACTGGAAGAGTTGTTCGGGCCTATGTAAATATGAGGCTGTAAAAGAGTTTGCGGTAGGCTTATAAGAAAGGGTTATTAAATCTTATATATCAATTTGCAAAAGGTTTTATATAACATTCTTGAAAGATGTTATAGAAGGCATTTATTAAAGTTTTATATAACAACTTATATAAAAATTAGCATAAGAATTTCTCATATAG
>CAZIHC010000256.1:0-3629 GCA_964538605.1 uncultured Herbinix sp.
AAGTCTTAAATGATTTTATTAAGTATGGTGTAACATATGTTTGACAAACCTACAAGTTTTTTCTTAATAAAAAATAATAAATATTGACAGTCAAATTGTCATCAATTATAATAAGGTGACAAGACAACTATCAAGACAGTTCGAAAGGTGATAACATGGCAAACACAAATTTAAATAATTTAAATAAAGTAAAGATTATGACGGTATCGGCACTGCTTTCTGCCCTAGGTATTTTAATACCGATGACATTTCCCAGTATCAGGTTGGAACCGGCTTCATATACTTTAGCGAGCCATGTTCCAATTTTTCTGGCCATGTTTATATCTCCGGTAACAGCAGCTTTTGTGGCTGCAGTTACTACTTTTGGTTTTTTTGTGGCCGGATTTCCTATCGTAATTGTTCTTAGGGCTTTGTCACACCTGATTTTTTCTTTAACCGGGGCGTTTATTCTCAAAAAGAAAAATCAACTTCTTTCATCTTTTAAAAATGCCGCTTTATTTAACTTTGCTGTTTCATTAATTCACGCAGCAGCCGAAGTGGCCATTGTAACTTACTTTTACCGGGTAAGCGGAATGTCATCTGCTTATTATGAGAAAGGTTATTTCTTCTCGGTATTTATTCTTGTAGGAATCGGAACTTTGATTCACAGTATGATAGACTTTTCTATTGCCGTTACCGTATGGCTCCCTCTGCAGCACATATTATCTATTCCGGCTAATGCAAAAATAAAGATTAAGTAAACATTACTCATTATATAATGATTCAAAAAAACGGATGGGGTTGTCGCACTAAATAAAGATGATACCCCTTAAAACCATAAAACCCAGGCTTCGAAAAGCCTAGGTTTTATGGTAAAATATATTTATGCAATTGTGCAAAGCGTATTCTAGCAGAAATGTCAAATAGACTCTATGAGCTTGGTTAGACATCAGGTGAATCGATAATTATTGATGGTACAAAAATAGAAGCAAATGCCAATACCCTCTGCATATTTAGTCCTTTATTGCTCCTATTAATAATGCAAAAGACAATTCCAGTGATATACCCAAGCATATATTTCTATATATAAATTTCCCAAGTATAATACCTAAAACCATACCTATTGGCAAATAGTAGAGTGTACCATATTTTTTTCTTTTTCATTATTATCTTTGTTTCAAGTATTAACATCTTCTACAGAGCTTTTTTCAGTAACATCATTATCCTTATCGTTTTCCCATTCCATATAAAATCTCCTTGTAATATCTGATAGTTTCAAATACAACACCTTACCCTTTTCTCGTCATTCGATCCAGAACACTTTGAAATGTATCACACTCAAAATACCCATTATTTTTCCGGTATAAGTATTCACCTGCATGCTTTGGTTGCTGCATAATTACTTGCTTTATAACCTTGAAAACAGCCTCTTGAATTTCTGATGCCTTTATTTTGCTTTCCGATAAGTACTTTAATATTATTTTAACGCTTTCGATTATTTCAATTATTATTTTATTATAATTCCATCCAAAGCAATTTACAACATTTATTTCCATATAATTTAATGCTATTCAAAAATAGTCATTACTATTTTAATGACATTGGAAACTGACTCAAGAGTTTTCTAAACTGATTTTGCTGTTTCACCTTTATTCCAATGAAGGAACAGCTACAACAGAATCGGAACTCAAAACGAAAAGTACTATGACCAGGCTGAATTGGTATTATGCATTTACACAAAGATAATCATCTGCCGGAAAAAGACGGCCTTATTCTTGCTTTGGATGAATCGGTAAAACTTACACAAAAATGCCGGGAAACCTACCTTCAAAAATATAAGTCCCTGCTTTCAAGATAACGTATAATGTGCAATGGCATAAAAATGCACCTTATATATTAAACTAATTGTAAAAATCGAGAATTGCTGGTAATATTTTATATAAGAATTAAGCGACATTGTATGCCCAAAAAAGCTGTAGCTTTATAAAGCTATGAAAATACCAAATGATTTAATCCCGGATAAAAGGAGCCACATGATATGGATAATATCAAAAAAGAACTGGAACGGGCGGAATTGCATCGCACAATATGGAGCATGGCAAATGACCTAAGAGGAAGTATAGACGGCTGGGACTTTAAACAATACGTCCTTGGCATGCTGTTTTATCGGTATATATCGGAAAATATAACTGATTATATTAATGCCAGAATATTAAAGACCGAAAAGACCGGAATTGATTATGCCGGTATTTCTGACGAAGAAGCAGAAAAAATCCGGGAAGATGTAACAAAAGCAAAAGGCTTCTTTATTCTACCCGGCGAACTTTTTAAAAATGTATGCACTTCAGCAAAGGACGATATAAACTTAAATATAACCCTGCAGCGGATATTCAAAAACATAGAATTCTCTGCTTCCGGAAGAGAAAGCGAAAGCAATTTAAAAGGTTTATTTGACGATCTGGATGTTAACAGCAACAAGCTGGGAAATACCGTGGCCCAGCGCAACGAAAAACTGGCCAGGCTTTTGCATTCCGTTGCTGCCATGAAGCTTGGAGATTATAAGGATAACACTATCGATGCCTTCGGAGATGCCTATGAATATCTGATAAGTATGTATGCTTCCAATGCCGGCAAAAGCGGAGGTGAATATTATACCCCGCAAGAAGTTTCTGAACTTCTTACCCGCCTTACCCTGGTCGGGAAAACCGAGGTTAATAAAGTCTATGATCCTGCATGCGGCTCCGGCTCTTTACTTCTTAAGTTCGCAAAAATTCTCGGAAAGGAAAATGTACATAAAGGTTTCTTCGGCCAGGAACTTAATCTAACAACATACAACCTGTGCAGGATTAATATGATTTTGCATGATATCGAATTTAATAAATTTCATATTGCCCTGGGGGATACACTAACCGATCCTTGTTACTGGGACGGGGAACTCTTTGAGGCCATAGTATCCAATCCCCCTTATTCCATAAAGTGGAAAGGAGACAGTGACCCTCATCTTACAAATGATCCCCGCTACTCTCCGGCAGGAGTTCTGGCTCCAAAATCAAAGGCAGACTTAGCCTTTATCATGCACAGTTTGTATTTGCTTTCGGAAAACGGAGCTGCCGCCATTGTTTGCTTTCCCGGTGTATTGTACCGCAGCGGTACCGAAAAGAAAATCAGAAAATACCTGGTTGACAATAACTTCATCGATTGCATAATTCAATTGCCTGAAAATCTGTTTTTCGGAACAAGCATAGCCACATGTATAATGGTTCTTAAAAAAAGCAAGTCTGAAAATAAAACTTTATTCATCGACGCATCAAAAGAGTTTGTAAAAGTTACAAATAACAATAAGCTGACAAAGGAAAATATTGATAAGATTCTTAATTCTTATATGGACAAAACAGATATAAAACATTTTTCAAGACTTGTGTCAAATTCAGAAATAGCCAGGCAGGATTACAACATGTCAGTTTCACTTTACGTAGAGCAGGAAGATCCTAAAGAAAGATTTGATATATCCGATTTAAATACAGAGATAGAATCAATTGTTTCAAGACAGCAGTTTTTGAGGGAAGAAATAGGCAAGATTATTAATGAAATTGAAGAGTGTATGAAGAAAAGTCTGTAAATATAGATCTTCTATGATAATTAATGGGCCT
>CAZIHC010000257.1:0-3603 GCA_964538605.1 uncultured Herbinix sp.
AAGGCACCGGCAAAACCCCGTTATCTTCCCTTTAATACCGTATTTATTCCGTCTGCCATTTTCTTTGCGCATTCTTCTGGGCTAATCTGGCCGTACATGAGCTGCTCGAACAGCGGATCCAAATATTCATTTGTCATCCTGCTGTATTCGGGAACTTCGGCAAAAGGAAGTCTTCCATATTTGTTAAGAGGTCCCAATATGCTTTGTATTTCATCATTTTTAATCTCTTCGTCCTCCAAAACCTCTCTTGACCATACAGGGAAACCGTTCTTCAGTGACCATTCTTTCAATACATCTTTTGAAAGCCAGTACTTAATACATTCAAATGCAGCAATCTTTTCTTCTTCTGAAGCGCTTGAAGTAACCATATAAGCACACCCTCCTGCAGGAACCTGAAGATTTCCGTTGTTTGCAGCAGGAACGGCACCTATTCCAAAGTTTAAATTATTATGCCTGCATCCGTTGATGAGCCACGGACCGTTTATGTACATTGCAAGCTGTCCCGCCAGAAGAAGATTATCAAGCTCTGCTCCACTCATTCCTACAGGAGTAACTCCATTCAGTGCAAAATCCTGCAGCATTCTTAAAACTTCAATCATCTCAGGTGAGTTGCATGCAGCTTCGGTTTGTTCTTCATTCAACCAGTCACCACCATTACTCCACAGAAAATTTGTTATATTTGAACTTGCTGTTGCAATACCAAAGCCATACTGTTGCTTTTCCTTTTTAGTTAATAAACCGGCGTATTCTTTAAGCTCATCAAATGTTTTTGGTGGTTTTTCCGGATCTAATCCTGCTTCCTTAAAAAGATCTTTATTCCAATATAAATACATGGTATTATATTGCATTGGGATGCCGTAATAATTACCCTTGTACTTGAAAATATCCTGAACGGTCTGATCGTAATTTGATCTTTCCAGCCCTGACCATTCCCAGAATTCTTCTATAGAGATTATTCCGCCGTTTTCTGCGTACTCAGGAATATATTCACAACCCATAAGCAACAGTTCAGGTGCTGTTCCCGTCGCAAGTGAAGGTGCAAGCTTCTCAAACAAATTTGCCCAAGGCATAATATCCATCTCTACATAAATACCCTTATCGTTTTGTTCATTGAACCTGTTGAATATTTCCCGGAGAATTTGACCGTCAGTAGAAGTGAACCCATTCCAGAATTTGATTTTTATAGATCGTTGACTGCTTGATGTTGCATTGCCCGTTTGTGTTTTTTGATCATTCAGAATTTCGCTTTTAGTCTTGTCTTCACCAGTTCCTTTAGTTGCAGTCATGTCACATCCGGTTAATGGTAAAACGACTAGCATGATAGCAATAACCATACACATAAACCTTAATTTTTTCATATTGACACCTCCTTTTTTGTGTGCACGTGCACGCAATAAAATAATATCAATGCTGTAATCATTTGTCAATAGATATTTACTTAACCTTTATTATATGAAATTTTACTTATTCTTTTTTCAATAATTGGTTCTATTTAATCAATAAATTGAATTATTACCTGAATTGATCATATTTTAACCTTTTTACAATGATTCTCCTTCAAGTACTTTATATTCAATAAAAACCTGCTTTTCAATTTGTTCTCCCTTTATTAGCTTAATAAGGTTCTTAAATGCATGGACACCTATAGTATCAACAGGGTTATATACAGTCGCAAGCCTGGGTGTAATATAATCCAAAATGTCAATTCCGTCAAAACCCATGATACCGATATGATTCGGCACATATATATTCTTTTTTCTTAAATGTTTCATAATCTCCAGAGCAAATGTATCACCGGAACATAAAAGTGCTGTCTTTTCAGACAAATTCGGCAACAATTTATCAACAGCATTAATATAATCCCAGTTATCTATAATTTCATAATGAATATCTTTTCCTTCCAATTCATCAGTAAAACCCTTATATCTCTGTTCATGGGAATAAATATTCTCTTTTTCTTTGTCATGTAAAGGTGGACATACAAAAACTATATTCCTGTAGTTCTTTGACAATATCAGTTGTACTGCATCTCTGGCAGCCTGATATTCATCGATTCCAATAAATGGGATATCCTGAGATACCATATTACCTATCACTATCAGCGGTACCTTAAGATTTTTCAAATATTTCTCAAAATTATTACTCTTATTTACGGGGCATATGATTAAACCGTCCACTCTGCGTGCAACAAGATTATCTATTAACTTTATTTCCATCTCGGGATCTTTTTCCTGTAGCGTTATATTTAATAGATATCCATATTTCTTTGCTTCTTTTTCTATTGCATTAACCAATTGTGCAAAATATCGGTTTCTAATATCAAATACAACTACGCCGATACTCATTGTCTCGCCTTTGGCAAGACTTCTGGCTACTAAATCAGGTCTGTAGTTCAGCTCTCTGGCAACTTTTAAAATTTTTTCCTTTGTTTTCGGGTCTATTCTAGGTTTATTGTTTAATGCTCGATCAACCGTACCTCTCGAAACACCACATATTCTTGCAATGTCTTTTGATGTTATACTCATATTTCATACCCCATGACCAATAATTTTTTACATTCTATAAACAAAATAATAAATTTTACTCAATGAAGCAAGCATACGATTTTCTGCATTTTTTCCGCTATAGTTTTTTCAACATTATTATAATACAGGTTTATGAGATTTACCAATTTTTCAGCCGTATTAATAAATATATCCAAAACTTATTTTACATAGAATATTCTTCAACCAAATCTTTTTAACCCATAGTTTTCAGTATTCTATACACGCATGTTATTCATTGTCAAGTAAAGTCATATTTGCTGCCTTTTTACCCTTCTCAGTACCCGGCTCTTGCCCGGCAGAACTTTCTTCATCGGCACTTTGCCCAAATTCAGCCTCAGCATCACAACTCTCATTTATATTGACAAATCATCTGCATAAAGTATATAGTAATAATAGTTAGAACAAAGGAGTTCTAGCACGTGTAAACGTGTGGGCTCCTTTGTTTTTTTTTTACGGTTTCAGACATACTGTATTTTTCATCATTGTTATGCACTCAGAAACCGTTTTCATCGTAATTAAACTTAGGCAAGGTGGTAATTCAATGCACGAAATCCATGAAGAATGCGGGGTTTTCGGAGTATACGGCCATAAAAATGAAAACGTTGCCCTGCTTACTTATTACGGATTATACGCTCTTCAGCACAGAGGCCAGGAAAGCTGCGGCATTGCCATTAGCAACGGCTGTGAGTTTCTTCTTCATAAAGACATTGGACTTGTCCATGAAGTGATTACCGAGAAGATAATCGATTCAATGGGACCCGGCAGTATGGCGATTGGCCATGTGCGTTACGGTACCACCGGGAACTCAAGCCGTACGAATGCGCAGCCTCTTCTGGTTAAACACCTTAAGGGAAGCATGGCTGTCGTACACAACGGTAACATAGTCAACGCTTTTCAGCTGCGTCGCACACTTGAAATGAACGGAGCTATATTTCATACCACGAGCGATACCGAGGTTATCTCGTATGTGATTACAAAAGAGCGTATTCGAAAACCTGAAATAGAAGATGCAGTGCTTACTGCAATGAATGTACTGGAAGGCGCCTATTCCCTCATC
>CAZIHC010000258.1:0-3562 GCA_964538605.1 uncultured Herbinix sp.
ATCACCTCTTTCAAGTTATTATATAACATCATTTATAAAAATGCAATAAAAAATGCATAATAATTCATTTTAATTCTAAGCGTTGCGTCCGCAGCAATGTTTATATTTTCTTCCGCTTCCGCAAGGGCAAGGATCATTGGGCATAATCTTCTTGCCCGTTCTTCTTACCGGTGTGTTGGCTACACTGTCGTCCCTGTTTGTTCCGGTAATTTTAGCAACTTCTTCTCTTTCAACTTTCTGCTCAACTCTTACATGCATAAGAGCCTTAACTGTTTCTTCACGGATGGAGTTTATCATGGCTTCAAACATCTCAAAGCCCTGGAATTTATATTCAACTATAGGCTGACGGTTTCCGTATGCCTGAAGCCCTATACCCTGACGCAACTGGTCCATATCATCTATATGATCCATCCATTTACGGTCAATCACCCTAAGCAGAATAACCCGTTCAATCTCTCTTAAGTGCTCGCTGTCAGGGAACTCGGCTTCTTTTTCCTCATAAAGTTTTACCGCTTTCTCCTTAAGCATCTGGATCAGGTCGTTTTTCTTCATGGATTTCATCTGCTGCGGTGTGAGTACTACAGGTTCCATAGGTATAATAGGAAGCAGCATATTGTTTAACTCATCCATGTCCCAATCTGACGGAGACTGATCATCACCAATGCAGGTATTTACACACCCTTCTACGGTATCGGTAATCATCTTGAATATGGTATCCCTCATGTTCTCTCCGTTCAGGACCCTTCTTCTTTCGGCATAAATAACTTCTCTCTGTTCGTTATTTACCTGGTCGTATTCAAGCAGGTTCTTTCTTATACCGAAGTTATTGTTCTCTATTCTTTTCTGTGCTTTTTCTATGGCGTTGGAAAGCATCTTATGCTGTATTTGCTCTCCCTCGGGTATTCCCAATGAATTAAAAATATTCATAAGTCTTTCCGAACCGAAAAGACGCATAAGGTCGTCTTCCAATGAAATATAAAAGCGGGATTCACCGGGATCTCCCTGTCTTCCGGAACGTCCTCTTAACTGATTATCAATACGTCTTGATTCATGGCGTTCCGTACCGATTACTTTCAGTCCTCCTACCTCGGCAACGCCTTCACCCAGTTTAATATCCGTACCACGGCCGGCCATATTTGTGGCAATGGTAACTGCTCCGAGTTTTCCGGCTTCGGCTATAATTTGAGCTTCCATTTCGTGATATTTGGCGTTGAGTACGTTATGAGGGATTCTCTTCTTCTTTAATAAATCACTGATTTCTTCAGACGCTTCGATAGAAATAGTCCCCACCAGTACCGGCTGTCCCTTTTTGTGAGATTCTTCTATATCCTTAATAATTGCAGCCAGTTTTTCTTTTTTGGTCTTATAGACCGCATCTTCATGGTCGATACGGATTACGGGAACGTTGGTCGGAATCTCAATAACGTCCATACCGTAAATTTCTCTGAATTCCTGCTCTTCGGTAAGCGCCGTACCGGTCATACCGCATTTTTTCTTATACTTGTTAAAGAAGTTCTGGAAAGTTATTGTAGCCAAGGTCTTTGATTCTCTCTTTACCTTAACCCTTTCCTTAGCCTCTATCGCCTGATGGAGTCCGTCGCTGTAACGTCTTCCCGGCATGATACGGCCCGTAAACTCGTCCACAATAAGAACCTCATCGTCTTTAACCACATAATCTTTATCCCTGTGCATCAGATAATGGGCCCTGAGGGCAAGGATTACATGATGCTGGATTTCCAGGTTCTCAGGATCGGCCAGATTTTCTATATTAAAGAACTGCTCTACCTTTTTAATTCCCTGCTCTGTCAAGTGTACATTTTTCTCTTTTTCGTTGACGATAAAGTCGCCTTCTTCTTTTATTTCTTCTTTCATTATGGCTGCCATCTTGGTAAGTTCGCCGCTGGCTTTACCTTTTACCAACTGTCTTGCCAGTATATCGCATACCCTGTATAATTCGGTGGACTTACCGCTGCTGCCTGATATAATCAAAGGTGTCCTTGCTTCGTCTATGAGAACCGAGTCCACCTCGTCAATTATGGCATAATGAAGATCCCTTTGAACCAGTTGCTCTTTGTAAATGACCATATTATCCCTAAGATAATCAAAGCCAAACTCATTGTTGGTGCCGTAAGTAATATCACATGCATAGGCTTTTTTTCTTTCTTCCCTGTCCATGCTGTTTAATATTACTCCGACCGACAAACCCAAAAATTCATAAATCTTGCCCATCCATTCGGTATCACGCTTGGCCAGGTAATCGTTAACTGTAACTACATGTACTCCTTTTCCTTCCAGGGCATTTAAGTATGCCGGAAGCGTAGCAACCAGGGTCTTTCCTTCACCGGTCTTCATCTCGGCAATACGTCCCTGATGCAAAATTATACCACCGATCAGCTGAACTCTAAAATGTCTCATTCCCAGAGTCCTTTTTGCGGCTTCTCTTACTGCCGCATATGCTTCTACCAATATATCATCAAGTGTTTCACCGTTTTTCAGCCTGTTTTTAAATTCGACAGTTTTAGCTCTTAAAGCTTCGTCGGACAACTTTTCCATTTCCGGCTCAAGAGCTTCAATCCTGTCAACTAAAGGCAACACACGCTTAACTTCTCTTTCACTGTGCGTGCCGAATATTTTTTCTATCAGTCCCATTTTATACTCACTCCTGTATCCTTCTTTTTCAATCTTATAACTAACCTGGGTTTTTCAATGTAATAATTCACCTATTATTGTAACATTACCGTTTATGTTTTTTCAACTTAATTTTATCCGCTCGCCAAATCCATGGGACAAAATCGAGTAGGAGGCAACTGATTATTTCAGCTACCTCCTACTCGGCTAATCAAGTATTTTCATATATAATCGTGTAGCACCTATCTTAATACTCGGGTTCAATCAGCCCATAGGTATTTCCTTTTCTTTTATATACCACATTAACTTCATTTGTTTCCGCATTTCTGAATACAAAGAAGTTATGTCCCAAAAGTTCCATTTGCACACAAGCTTCTTCAGGGTCCATAGGCTTAATGGCAAATTTTTTCGTCTTAACTATTTTTACACCATCGTCCTCTGCATAATCATCTTCCATAAACGCCTTGTTAAAATTGGCAGCAGCCTGCTTGTGGTTTATCAGCTTATTCTTGTATTTTCTTAATTGGCGTTCAATAATTTCTTCAACCAAATCTATAGAAACATACATATCGTTGCTGACTTCTTCTGCCCTGATAATACTTCCTTTAACAGGAATTGTTACCTCTATTTTTTGCCTCTCTTTTTCGACACTAAATGTCACATGAACTTCTGTTTCAGGAGTGAAATAACGTTCCAGTTTTCCGATCTTCTCATATACTGCGTTCTTCAAACTTTCCGTTACATCAATATTTTTTCCACTGATAATATAACGCATATAATCAACTCCTTTACATAATTAGCATATAAGTTAATATGCTAATCTTACTGTAATTTTATTATATCATAGTAAAAAACTTGTTACAAGCTTTTTAGAATTAAGGGATAGCGTAACTTTACTGTAGGAAATAGATAGGCAGAGATCACCAAAGATGTG